>DATJEM010000354.1:0-3679 GCA_035496615.1 Leptolyngbya sp. | reverse complement strand
GGCTTCAGAAGCAGGCAGCCAAACTCCAGATAGATGCAGTCATGATTTCGACTTTAGTGATCGGAAACAAAATCTTCATCCTCACCTAGGATTAGACCCTGCTTCTATCTTAGAAGTTCAAATTCTGCTATGGGATGATTTCATGTGACAGATATGTAAACGACCTATACAAACATGATCGAATCAAAACGCTCAGTCATGACTCAAAGATTTTACGCTGATCACTATGGTTTCAGGAAGACCTTCCCTCAAGCTTTAAACACGATCGCGGGATCAACCCGGGTCACTTTTTGCACGGCAAACAATGCTGATCCCACACACATCACAACTGTGAGGACAAAAATTCCGGCTCCTGTTGCAGGCGTAATTAGAATCATGATGCCTTGTGCTGCTTTCGTCCATACACCCAGACTGAGACAGAAAGCAATACTGGGAATGAATCCTAGCACTGCCATCCAGAGCGCTTGTTCAAGAATGACGCTGTAGATTACCCAGTTCGACGCACCCATTGCTTTGAGAGTTCCGAACTCACGGATGTGGTCGGAGACAGAGGAGTAAAGGATTTGACCCACAATCACCATGCCGACGATGAACCCGACGGTTGCCCCTAGCCCCAGAACAAATCCAATTCCTGTGCGATCCGTCCAAAAGTGGTGGGTGAGATTGGCAAGCTCGGCGCGGGTGTAGGCATGAGTATCCGGCAAGGCAGCTTCTAAACGTTGTTTTAGCTGATCGATATCTTCGCCAGGTTTGGCGCGAATCAGGACGAAGGAAATCGGATCTTGGACATTGACGCGGCGGGGCGGAGCTGGATTGATTGTAGCGCGGGTGAAGGCGGGGTTCTGATTGGCACACCCGATCGCGCCGTTGGGTTGACGGGTGCAAGTGACTCCGGTGTCTGAACCGCCCAATCCGTAAGCGTTAGCGTTTTCGAGTGAGGTAAAAATAAAAGCGCTCGACGCGATCGATTGTGTGTCTTGTGTCCTCCCAACAAATTTTGCGGGAAGTGCCCCAAATGCCCCAATTTCGCCGCGATCGCCGAGTTGAGCGAGTCCTAGCACTTTTAAGCTGCTGGCATCAGCCATCACGGTATAAGGTTGATTCAGCGCGGCAAGATTTCCTTGAGTAATCTGCCAGCCGGGAAACATTCGGCTGTTAGGGTCAAAGCCAAAAATCCGAACGGGGTTAATTTTCCCGGTGCTGTCCCGCCAAATACTCGATCGAATCATCAACGCTTCGGCTCGATCGACTCCTTCAACTTTCTGCGCTTGCTCGACTCGTTGGGCAGGCATGGGTGAAGACAGTTCTAAATGCACGATATCTTTTGAAGCGACCCAGAGATCGGCATTTGATTGATCGACTAACTGGGCTGTAGAGCGGCTGAATCCGCGTAAAATGCCAATTTGAATGGTCACAAGGCTGACTGCGAAAACGATTCCGGCTTGAGCAACGATAAACCGAGGAATGTCTTCAAATAGGTTTTTGCGAGCGATCGAAGCCATAGGACGAACACGAGGAGGGAGGGAGCGAACATTACGCGCAACGGAGCGATCGAGGACAGTCATGAGGCGGGAAATCTACATTACATGGTATGACCAATTTGTGAGTTTGACGTTCCCTTTTGGGAAATGCGATCGCCAATTTGTGAGAAGTTGTGAGAAGTGATGCACCGGAGCGATCCCGAACCGAATGCCTCGGTGATGGGATAATTTTGGGCATCGATCCGATATTGAATGTGATGACAAACAATGAATGCTTCAGTGATGATTGCCAAATTTATTCAGGGAACGCGACCTTTGTATGATTATCGGACTCCGACTCCGGTAAAACGTTGATCGCGCCGAGTGACTGTCCCACTCAGTTAGACTCAGCAATTCTTCATTCCATCAGTCAATATCCAACTGCAAAGTCATCGATCTTGTTTCAGAGGATTTATCTGACGCTGCGATCGCACCGCTTCCAACTGTGTTTATAGCAAATTCAGCCGAAAGTGATGACTTGAGATGCTCATACGTTGCCGTAGATAGAATCGATGAGCCTCAAAACGCTGTACGCCTGAATCTAGATCTAAGGCTTTGCACTGATGCTGCGTCGCGTAGTGGATTAGCCAGTCAAAGAGATGCTGCCCGTACTGTTGCGATCGCATCGTTTGATCGACGATCAAATCATCCACATACATGAAACGCCCACAAGCTAAACGTTCAGAGATCCGAAACCCCGCCACAGCAATGACTTGAGCTTCTTCATCAATAAAAGCAAGCCGATAGCCACCTTGCTGCTGACGGCGAACTTGGTCTAGAAACGTCTCTTGCTGAAGCTGTGGACGTAACTGAGACAGGGTAGAAAAGCATTTAAGAATTTGCGAGTCGGATTCTGCTAGCTGAATTAACATCGCTCAATCCTCGATAGATTGGCTTTGAGTAGATTTTTTCTCGATCGTCGCTTGTCGAAATCCCAGTACAACCAGAATGTTCGACAGCGTGAGAAAAGATTCGGCACTTCCGTGAAGCCAATCGACATTTGCTAGCTGCTGATCATACTGCACTTGGGCATAGATTCCCGCCGGAATCGTAACTGCGACAAAAACTAACGTCATGTAAAAGCCAATGAGTGCAAGGCGCGGAGTTTTGTGCGATCGCGTCAAAAACCACAAAAATCCCAAATAGGGAAACAGCGACAATCCAAACAGCGTTTCTTTAGCAATCATGATTCTGTCTTTTGAGTAGAGCGCCAAATCCACCAGCCTGCGGCACAGCAGGTACAGTTTCCGACAACCGTCATGGCAGCTTGAAGCGTCACAAGCCAGTCGAGTGCGGGCGGATTATCGAAAAAGTGCCAGGTACAGGCGCACATGGCGCTGACCAAAGCCGGTAGCATTCCAAATGAGAGAGATCGCCAAGCCAGGTCGCCGCTAATTTCTGCGTAGCGCCAAATCAGCCAAATCGCAGCGATCCATTCGATCACGCTAGAAACGTGAATGATCCAAGTGGGAATTGAGAGAGCGGTCATACAGTAGCGCTGAAGATCTCTGTTGAGTTCTCCAAGCATCGCATATGCTCGCCGTTTTGTGTGGCAACTCTCGGCGCGAATCATCTAAAGGGAAATCGAGAAAGCCGTCATGCAGTAGAGTGAGAGATCAGTTAAAAATTTTGTTGAATTCATGCACGTCGTTTTGTGTGGCTACTATGGCATGGGAAACGGTGGCGACGAGGCATTACTTGCGTCGCTGCTGCAGATGTTGCCGAATCAGGTTGAACCGATCGTACTTTCTGGCGATCCAGTACAAACCCGCGATCGCTATCAAGTTGAAGCTTGCGATCGCAAATCTTTTCCGGCAGTACTAAGCGCACTCCGACGGTCAGAAGCATTCATCTGGGGCGGCGGCAGTCTAATGCAAGATACAACTAGCGCCATGAACCCAATTTATTACGGTGGCTTGATGCGATTGGCGCAAGTGATGGGACTGAAAACGATCGCATGGGCACAGGGAATTGGACCGCTGAAACGATCGTGGGTCAAACAACTCACACGATCGACCTTCAGACACTGCACTCAGGTTAGCGTTCGCGATCGGGCTTCTGCGGCACTGTTAACCGATTGGCAAATTCCATTCACTCTTGCACCCGATCCAGTTTGGGCAATGGAATCGACCCCTTTGACGGGATTGTGGAATTTACCC
>DATJEM010000353.1:0-5713 GCA_035496615.1 Leptolyngbya sp. | reverse complement strand
TCTATCAACTTGTGTTTCAGAATAACGAAGTTGAATTTAGAAATGCGTTGAAGCGCTGTTGTTATATCTTGGTGAACAACTGGGATGCCGCCCGACAACATCAAGCAATTCAAGATTTAGTTCGGGCATTGCAGGAGTTCACGATCGAAACGCAGTCGATTTCTCCTAGCCTCAAACGATTAAAAACCTGGATTGAAAATTTTAGAAAAAGTAAAGATTTTGACGAGCTAAAACTGTTCACGGCTCGCTATGAAGACCAGCAGAAAGAAAAATGGGTAAGTCGCTACACCTCTTATTTACTCGTTCCGCAGTTCGTAGATTTGAAAAATCCGATCGAACAGCGAGAAGCCGCCCGCGCTCTTTCCCGACAGCTGACTGATCGATTTAAGTTTGATTTGGCGATGTATATTGCCAAGTCACAGTCGGCAACATCGGCTGAAAAGATGCCCAAAAACCCCACGGTTTTAGGCGACAATGTTTTGATGTTAATCAAAACGATCGTGGCAAGACGAGGACAATACAGCTACGAAAATTTAGCAAACATTTATATTAATCAAATTCAAAATCTAAACTATCAAGAATTCAAACAAAGCCTTCAGAAATATCTCATTTTCTCAGTGGCTCACAATAGTAATTTTGCGATCGTGCTGCATGATCGACTCGCAGAAAAACTGAATTCGCTCTATTCAAATCACGATAAAATTCCGCTCAACGACGCGCTAATTCTGAGAACTTGCAATCGCATTATTGAGGCATTAACCACCGAAAATCGCAAAGACCCTTCACCTCTGTTTGTGCTGCTTCTATCACAAGGCAATTCGATTTTATTGGTGATTGTGCTGCTGAAGTTGATTCTGATTTGTAATGCTTCGCGATCGCATCTTGAAGCGCAAATTGCTGCTTTGATCCGATACTACGAACAGCTTCCCGAACAGGAGTGTAACTGGGTCGTCAATTTTCTAGAGATTTTCAACGTGACGTTTGCGATTCACGCTGAGAATGTGCAGTACAACCTCGTAAAAATGCAGAAGGTGCAGGAAGCAGCACCTCAAGCAAACCTGAACTGGGATCATTACCGCGTGTTTTCGCAAATGAAACCGATTATTCGTCCCAAATCGCCCAATTCCGAGACTAACGCTTAAGGTCGATCGCGGCAAGTCCCGCCCCAATTCCCTCAGCTAGCGTATTCACCAATCGATAAAGCGCCACCGCGCCCAGCACTTGCCCACTGGGAAACGCTGAACTTAATATCGCTACGGCGATCGCTTCAAACACGCCGACTCCTCCCGGCAGCCCCGGTATGACGAACCCAAGCAGCCATGCCCAAGCAAACCCGCTGATTAATAAAGGTAAATCTGCTGCATCAATGGGACGCAACGCCAGAAACGTCAGAACAAACCCGATCGATCTCAGCCCCAAAAAACCAAATTCGCCCAAAAGTGGCATCCAGGGATATCTTGCCAGTCGCACCGAAGCAGTCGATTGCTTTAACTTTCCGACCTGCTTGAGGACTGGATTGAGCCAAAAGGGGTGAACACCGCCGAGGATGAACAGCGCGATCGCCATTTGCAGCCCAGACCGAACGCTGCTACTTGCCAAAATACAGGCTGCCCCTGCCATCAACAGCGCCTCTAGTACAAGACTCAGGGTTGCGGTTTCGATCGGAATGCCCATTTTTTTTGCCGCAGTCACCCGCCCGTAAAAGTGCCAAACATTCCCCGGAAGATATTTTGCAATATTGGTGGTGAGGTAGGTTTGGGCGCTCCAGGCTCCAGAAACCGGATGAGATAGCAATCGAAGAATCCATGCCCAAACATATCCGGCGAAAATGTGGGCAAAAAGAGTGACCCCGATCGCGATCGTCAGACAGGCGATTCCAGCCGCATCCAGTCGGAGCTTTGTGACCTCTTGCCAATGTTTTTGCAGGGCTTGGAATAAGAAAAACAAAACGGCAGCCAGAATTAGCCAGCGAATCAAAGACTTGAACGATCGAGTTTGAAAAGCGCGAAACTTTGGGCGGGGCATGATTATTCGTTTGAGCGATCGCTAAGTTTAGCGTAATCCTTCTCAAGGCAGAAAGAAACGCAGGGGAGCAGCGGCAAGAATGTGACTTACGTTAGAGGTTGAAGTTCTACAGATCTCTGTATGTTTGAGACGCATCCATCAAGGGAAGTTTGCCGAGGGTTCAGATCTGGTACTTTCGCGGTGCTTGCTGATTTGATACAGCGAGGATTCTAACGTTAGTTGAACCCGATCGCGATCGGTCAGTGGTATTTCAGCTTTCATGTTTTAAATTACAACGGAGATTCTTATGAACAAGTTTGCCTCTTTCATTCAAGCGACTCGCCTCAAGCAGCTTGCGATCGTGTTTTTTGCAGGTGTCATGCTGATGGTGACGACAGCTTGCAGCGGTGCAGCACAAGCTAGAATGCCCGCAGACACAGCAGTAGGGGGAACCGTAGGAGAAACAGTAGGGCGGGATGGCGGTCCGAATCCAGTCAATCAGGTGCAGCCTTATAAGGGTGGCATGAACAACTTCGACGATACGCCGCCTGAGCAGATGAGACCCGACAAGGCGAAAGCTCTGGTAGATAATGCACAGAGCAACATCGACAACAAAGCTCGCACCCCTAAGATTGTCGATAAGGCGAAAGAATTGGGTCAGAAAGTCCAGCAAAGTGCAGACAACGTATCGGATAATGTCGCAGGTGCAGGCGAAAACGCTAAGTACAATGCTAAAACAGCAGGCAGTTCGATCGAAGGCGTGGTCAATGATGCGAAAAGAGCAGTGAAAAACGCGATCGACTAATCCGTTTCTCCCCTAAATTATCTCAAATCCCTCTAGCCAGGTTTCACCCCCTGGCTTTTTTTTGGTCAAAAATCTTGACACACCTTAAATAAACAATTATTGTGTATTTTAAGCTGAATTTAGACACTTCAATAGTTTGAATTCGGTGTGAACTCAATGAGATCGAGATCGTTGAGCATGAGTGAAAAGTATTGAATTCAGCCTTAAATTCACCGCTGGAGGCAGACAAATGAATCGTCTCTTTCGATTGCTGCGATCGTTTTTTTCGATTGCCGAGCCATATCACCCCTCTGATTCCAAGAACGCAGAGAAATTCTTCGAGATGGAAAGCATTGCGACTGTTTGCTACAAAATCTGCCCCAGGCAAGTCGGGCAAGTTGAGTATCGCGGTCGGTTCTGGAGTGCCCGCTGTTTCGACGATCTGATTCTGCTGCCTAGAACCCAGGTTAAGGTGATCGATCAGATAGAGTTGACGCTGATTGTAGAACCGCTTTCGGCATCGCAAGCAGGGGCGCTTCGTCCCAAGAAACGCTTTGAGCAGGAAGATCGTTTGGGGTGATTGCGATCGAGTTTGCGGACTGTCGATCGCGAACGCTTTTTTAAGCAAATTTTATGTTATTTTTACAAACTAGATACTCAAATTGGGCACAAATTTTGAACTAAATCAGAATCTTGTGGATAATAGAGAAAGCACCCGGTGAGCAAAAATAGATCCAACTTGGATCTATTTTTGATGGGCATTGAGTGCATCTTTAGGGAATTGCGTAGTCGCTCGTAGAGGATCAAAACAACATGGCGGAGAAAGCTCCCGTGGCAGAAACAGCATCGAAAAAATCTGCTACCACAAAGCCAACTACAGCTAAATCAAGAAAGCGGTTAAATCTCGATTTATCGCAGGAAGCTTACGATTTGCTTCAGGAACTAGCAGAAGACTCAGGTAAAAATATGGCGGAAGTGTTGCGGACGGGATTGGCGCTGTATGGAATTGCGCGTGAAGAGAAAAAGAAAGGTCGAAGCATGGGCGTGGTCGAAGACGATCGCGTCGTCAAAGAGATCGTGATTCCGTAAGGCAAAATCAGCAGTCGTCAGTCGGTGTTCTTATTGAAAACTCAGGACGGTGATTCCTCTTCAAGCTAAAGTAACCCAAGCTCTTGCGGTCGATTGAAGTGTGAGTGAGTGGCGGACAAGATTGTCTGTTTGACATCGTTCTGAGGCTTTTTCTAATCCAGAGGCACAGGGTATGAATTTACTAGAGGATTTCTTGGCTCGACACCAGCTTGTAGACGACTCGATCGAGATTCGCTCCATTGAACCCAGTTTAGAACTGATTGAAATCGGTACTGTCCAGCGATCAACCGGAATTTTGGTTCCGACGCGGGTTCTCGTCCCAAAACGAAACTGGTACAATCCGCAAAAATCCTTTCGCCGATTCAATCGAGTGGTGTTGCCTTCTCGCAACTCCTGGAGATCGATTCAACTATCGAGGTGGGCAGAATGGGTACTGATTCCGCTCGCGATCGGACAGCTTTGGTGGTCGGCAGTGAGCGTCTCTAATTGAGCGTTCCTAACTAGAGATAGCGCTTAACCTATTGGGATGATTTAGGATGATCTTCGATCGCGTCATTGGGGTTCAGGTCGATCGAGACTGCAATGTTCAATCCAGTCTAGGATGGCTTGGTGAATTATTTCTGGAGCCTCTGCCATCACCAAATGTCCTACCTTTGACACAGTGATGTGCTGGCTTTGAGGCTGATCGGGCAGAAGATTGGCTAGCCATTCATGCCCCATTGCAGGCGGAAACATTGGATCATCGCTGCCTGTAATCACCGTAACCGGACAGCTTAATGGGTGATGCTGGGCATTGTAGCCCCAAAACGCTTCGATCGCTTCGTAAGCATGAGCATCGATCGGAACGGCATTCTGGTCGTGAAACTTTGCTAGAGGGGCATTTGCATCCGCAACCATCAACGATCGAATCAACTCCTGCATCAGTTGCCAGCGATAAAGGCGATGCCCGCCGATCGCAAAAAATTTAACTAAAGGAACTTCCCACCAGGGCGTGAGGTTGTGAGTCCCGCCGCCGATCGCGATAAGTGCCGACGCGGGATGCCGTCTTGCCCACTCTAACCCCACGGGAACGCCGTAACTATGACAGCACAAAATGGGACGATCGATTTGAAAATGCCGCAAAAGCCGGGTCAAATCGCGGCAGTGCCGACCGACAGAATAACGGCGATATCGCCCGGACTGCCCATGTCCTGCTAAATCATAAGTGAGCAGTTCTTGTCCGTGCGATCGCAGGTCTTCCCACTGCAAGCACCAATTGAATCGACTGCCCAACCCACCGTGAACGAAGACGATTGCAGGGGATTTTCCGGGAGCATGGGCAACTTGCAGTGTAACTTTGCCCAGCTTAATTGGCGATCCAGCAAGATTGGCAGTCGATCGAGGCATTTAGGGCTTGCGATTGGAATAGGAGCGCTGATTCGGAAATAAATAGCGCATGGAGGTAAATCCCCCTAAGAGAATTGCGCCAATAATTAACACGACAAGGGCTACAGGAAGCATAACGAAGAATGAAGAATTTGTGACGCTCTGATTGTAAAAAGTGGAGTTGACAGGCTCATGTCTGCTTTGTCTCGAAGAGATGTCACCTTAATCGCGCAAAGCCGTCAAAAGCTTGGATCTCTCAGCCTGGACGGGTAATGAAAAGCGAAATGTGCTGCCTTTGCCGACCTGACTTTCGACTTCGATCGTGCCTTTTTGCAATTCAACTAAGCGACGAGAAATCGCTAGACCGATGCCAGTGCCACCAGAATGTCGATCGCGGGAACGATCCGATCGCCAAAATCGCTCAAACACATGGGGTAAATCTTCCGCTGCGATGCCTTTGCCAGTATCTTC
>DATJEM010000352.1:0-9420 GCA_035496615.1 Leptolyngbya sp. | reverse complement strand
CGACGATCGCGGCACCAGTCCAAAGCGATCGAAGTCAAACCGTGACCCAATCAAAGCGGCAAACTCAATAAAACAGCAGGCAGTTCCAAACAACAAGGGCCACAAGCTCGAAAGCCGCGCCCAGTTATATAAATCGTCTACCGTCGTCAAAATGACGTTTTCAGATAATTCTTGCGTCACACCAGGACGCTCAATCGGATTGATAAGCGATTCGCTCTCAGGCGCTTTCGCTGCTGGATTCATGACCATTCCAATGCTCCTTTCCGCCAAGCGTACACAAGACCAACAATTAAGATTCCGATGAAGATCAAAGCTTCGATGAAGGCTAACAGTCCGAGTCGGCTAAACGCGACTGCCCAGGGATATAAGAAAACCGTTTCAACATCGAAGATCACAAAGACCAGCGCGAACATATAGTAACGGATGTTGAATTGAATCCATGCCCCCCCGATCGGCTCCATGCCAGATTCATAAGTCGTGCGGCGTTCAGGTCCTCGACGGCTAGGGCGAACTAGCTTAGAAGCCAGAAGAGCCAAAACCGGAACCAAACTGCAAATCAGCAGGAAGCCTAATAAATATTCATAGCCACTTAGGACATACACAGGTATTCGCCGCCTCTCGTTCTACAAAAAGTTTACGTCGCTTCACACTCTCAATATTATAGTGCGTTGCAATTTCTCATGGTGCGCTGAAAGACTTGCCAAATCAAGGATTACTTGCAATTGCTTCCAAATCGAAGCTATTGAAAAAAATCTATTTCAGACTTAAGCAGTTCTGAACGTAGTATATGTCGATCGCGAAATTTATTCCTGCCAAGTTTGAGCGATCGAGAGGATCTCACTAATGTCATAATATTTAACGAACACTTTAAGGTTTGGGTGACTCCCTGACATTTTGCCATGAGTACCGAAGCTGTCGATCCTCAAGAAAATGCGGTAGAAACTGAGATTCAGCCGATTGATCCAAGAGATCTCGATCGGTATGAGTGCGCCGCTTGTGGGTATAGTTACGAGCCGACAAAAGGTGACGATCGTAATGATATTCCTGCGGGTGTTGCATTTGAAGATTTGCCGATCGATTGGAAATGTCCAGTTTGCGGTGCGCCAAAGAAACGGTTTCAAAATGTGGGCCCGCTGAATGCTCCTTCTGGATTT
The DNA here is from genome assembly GCA_035496615.1 of Leptolyngbya sp. Lineage (GTDB taxonomy): Bacteria > Cyanobacteriota > Cyanobacteriia > Leptolyngbyales > Leptolyngbyaceae > Leptolyngbya. The sequence goes on along the minus strand of DATJEM010000352.1, from coordinate 8,266 downwards.
AAGGAGAATCTCGGCTACGGTTTTGGGGTCAATACGATGACTCCGGGACAAAAGAACCTGTTGATTTTTGGTGGACTGATTTTAGGATTTATTTTCTTTCTAAGTCTTTACGGTTTGCAGTAGTGCAAATGACTGAACCCTTTATTTATTGAGATCAAGTGCGATGTATCGGATTTTGAGAGCCTGGAAACAGTTGGTAATTTTGTTAGCGGTGGTCTTCCTGGCGACGGGCTGTAAAGGATTTTTGCCCGCTGTTGCGAATAACCCGTGGCAAGTGGTCGAGTTGCCGATCGAAGAAAATGTGCTTGATATCAGTTTTACGACCGACAAGCAGCATGGTTGGCTAGTGGGCACAAATTCTGCACTGCTCGAAACCACAAACGGCGGAAAAAGCTGGCAGCAAAAGATTTTGGATTTAGGCGAACAGAAATACCGTCTGACCTCAGTAAGTTTCTCTGGCAATGATGGTTGGATCGCAGGACAGCCTTCGATTCTGCTGCACACGAATGATGGTGGAAAGTCTTGGCTGCGTCTGCCGCTGAGCAGCAAGCTACCGGGAGCGCCTGAAAAAATTGTCGCCCTCGGTAACGATGCTGCCGAAATGACCACCGATGTCGGCGCGATTTATCGGACTACAGACAGCGGCAAGAACTGGAAAGCCCTAGTTGCTGAGGCGTTTGGGGTGATGCGGAGTATCGATCGTACCCCCGATGGCAAATATCTCGCGGTGTCTTCAACCGGAAACTTCTTCTCCACCTGGAAACCGGGTGAAGCTATTTGGCAGCCGTTCAACCGCAATAGTTCGCGCAAGCTGCAAAACATGGGATATGCCCCGGATGGTCGCCTGTGGATGTTGGCGAGAGGCGGACAAATTCAGTTTACCGCTTCAGATGATCCGCAAGATTGGTCAGACATTCAAAACCCTGAATCTTCGACAAGCTGGGGACTTTTGGATCTGGCATATCGCACCCCGGAAGAACTCTGGGTGGTTGGGGGGAGCGGTAATCTGCTCGCGAGTTTTGATGGGGGTAAAACTTGGCAAAAAGATCGCGATGTGGAAGATATTCCAGCGAACCTTTACAAGATTACCTTTCTGGATTCTAAGACCGGATTCATCATGGGACAGCGAGGCACTTTGCTAAGATACGACTCAACCGCGAAATCTGCGTAACGGCTGATCTTTCAGTCCGTCAGAAATGGGATGGGAACCAAAACAATTTGTGCGATCGACTTGTGAGCAGACTCTCTCGTCCCGTATGATACAGATAAAGCTTTTGATTGTTGGATTTCTGGAGAGATTTTAATGGCTGGAACTACAGGTGAACGCCCTTTTGGGGACATTATTACGAGCGTCCGCTACTGGATCATTCATAGCATCACGATTCCGGCGCTATTCATTGCTGGATGGTTATTTGTGAGTACAGGTCTGGCATACGACACTTTCGGTACGCCTCGCCCGAACGAGTACTATCCTACCGCGCGTCAAGAACAGCTTCCGATCGTCAGCAATCGTGCTGAAGCGAAGCAGCAAGTTGATAAGTTCGCTGGACAAGTCCGCGATCAGTAAGTTTGACTAACCCATGAGGATTTAGAATCATGACGAGCAACAGCCCGAACGAACCCATTTCATATCCAATTTTTACCGTGCGCTGGATTGCAGTTCACACACTGGCAGTTCCCGCCATCTTTTTTATTGGCGCGATCGCGGCAATGCAGTTTATCCAACGCTAGGAGATCAAAACCGTGGCAGGTATTAAAGGCAGTCAGAACCCGAACAAGCAGCCTGTTGAACTCAACCGGACTTCGCTTTATCTAGGTCTTTTGCTCATTTTTACGCTAGGAATTCTGTTCTCTAGCTATTTCTTCAACTAATTTTCGAGTTGCGTTTCGAGTTGTTCAATTTGCGTGTTTAGGAGATAGAGCTGTGCAGACTAGTGGAAGAATTCCTTTGTGGCTTGTAGCGACCGTTGCAGGCTTAGGCATTATCGGTGTAATGGCACTGTTCTTTTACGGTTCTTACACAAGTATTGGTTCATCGATGTAAATCGATCAGTAAAAAAGAAAAACCGCCTAACGCAATGTTGGGCGGTTTTATCATGCTAATGCGTTTTGAACGAGAGGTTAGATGCCTGTTGGATCTTCTCGTTCAATGTACAAGAACAACAAGCCAAAGACGACCGTGGGCAATAGCCAGGTCACGATGGGAATGAGAATCCAGGGCAGATATGAAGCTGCGTATGAACCTGTCATAAGAAAAGTTTCCTATTCGTTAGATTGATTCCATTTGTGAATGTACCTGGGAAGGGTGACACGATGCGGCTCTTCTCAAGATTCTTAACAATTTCAGTAGTCCCGATCGCTGTTCTTAAATGTTCGCCGCATGATCCACTGCAAGAAACCTGGAAACAATCGGCTCGAAGCGAAAGAAGCGCCCGCAGAGCCGACCATCACCTCTGTTTTCTGATGCTTTACGGCTTCCCAGATTGCTTTTGCAACATCTTCGGGTTTCTCAATCACCGGAGCGCTCAGGACTTGCTCTAACTGCTTTCGTCTTGCGATCGCGTCTTCCTCATCTTTGCCGCGAAAGATTGCCCGTTCCATGAAATCACTTTTGATGATGTTGGGATAGATGCCGCAGACCGTAATTCCCTTCGGTGATAGTTCAGACTGTAAGCTTTGGGTCAGTCCGGTTAAGGCGAACTTGCTAGTTGAATACGGCACTAAATAGGGAATCGGAACTTTGCCCCCGATCGACGCGACGTTGACGATCGTGCCGCGACCTTGAGCAATCAGATGAGGCAGCACTGCGTGAATTGTGTGAATGTAGCCCCACAAATTTGTATCAATCACAGTGTGCCAATCATCGAGCGAGAAGCTATCCGCTGGACCTGAAATATAAACTCCGGCATTGTTGACGAGAACATCGATCGAACCGTATTCCGCAATGGCGCGCTCAACCAAAGTTTGAACTTGATCGGGATCGCGCACATCCGTCGGAATTGCAGTCACAGACGGGCTGGCTGATTTTAATTCTGTAGCAGTCGCGTTTAATCGATCGACGCTGCGAGCCGCGAGTACCAGGTTATAACCATTCTGAGCAAACTTTAAGGCGGTTGCTTTCCCAATGCCTTGAGATGCACCTGTAATGAGAACTGTAGGAGCCATGAAAGTGAAAAGTTAAAGCGTTCTTTCAGTGTGATAGAAATGTGACTCGATGCGTCTAACTTTTGTCAGATTCTGCTGTTTTGGGGTTGGAATTAGCAATGGTTAGAATCCGCAATGGTTTAATTTTGTAAAGGTCTATCTTTTGGGTAGATTAAGGTTTAGCCCTTCTGGGAGATAGCAACGCTGCATTTAATTTCTAAGCTGTCAGAGAGCATCAGCTTGAAGATGTTGCTGGTTCTGCAAAATAAAAGTTTTCTAAAACACCCTTTGCTCAGAGCTTGATGGCACTTTGAATCAACCGTTTCTGCAACATCGCTGAAGAATGTTAAAATTTGTGAAGCGTTTGTGTCGAAGCCTCCTTTGCTGAAATTCGTTAACTGTTCTCGATTTGGAGTTATTCTGTGATTTCTTTCCGTTCTGCTCCGATTCAGCCTGCTCAAAATTCTGAAATTCGGATTGATCGTGGTGTGTTCGTCGCGCTGACAGTGATTGGAACTTGGGCAACGAGTTTGACGATTTTGTTAACGACCAATATCTCCATGATGCCGATTCCGGTGAGAGTTGCCGCGATCGCGATACAAACCTTTTTATATACGGGTCTATTCATTACGGCGCACGATGCGATGCACGGTGCTGTTTCTCCAAGCAATCGCAAACTTAATGATCTTATTGGATCGTTAGCGCTTCGCGTTTATGCCTTATTTACGTTAAAGGAGATGATTCGGACGCATTGGCAGCATCATGATCATCCGGCTTCTGAAAACGATCCCGATTTCCATAACGGTAAAGCTAAGAATGCAGTGGCGTGGTATCTCTATTTCATGGTGCGCTATTGGAGTTGGACGCGAATTATTTGCTTGATCGCGATGTTCCACGTTATGCACCGACTGTTTCATATTTCCGAGGTCAATCTGACGCTGTTTTGGATGATTCCCTCGATCGCGAGTTCGCTTCAGTTGTTCTTCTTTGGCACCTTTTTACCGCACCGAGAGCCTGCGGGTGGCTACCAAAACGAGAGCCGCGCTCAAAGCACAAACTGGTCTCCTTTCTGGTCATTCCTTAGCTGTTATCACTTCGGCTATCACTTAGAGCATCACGAACGCCCAGATCTTGCCTGGTGGCAGCTTCCCGGACTACATCAGCATCGACTACAGCAAGGGCGCTAAACTTAAGAATCTCGATCAGCATATCGATCGCAACCCTCCCACCATGCCCAATACAACGTCAAGCTGGATAGCAGCTATCAATGAACGTTCGACGAAGGATTTAGAGCAGCGAAAAGCTTGGTATTCTCCAGTTGTTGAAGCCTACGATCGCGCTAGACCCCGCTATCCAAAAGCGATGATTCAGCGAGTCATTGAGGTTGCTCACCTGTCGCCAGACTCAAAGATTTTGGAAGTAGGCTGTGGATCGGGTGTGGCAACGATTGACTTCGCTCCATTGGGATGTGCGATCGAAGCAATAGAGCCAAACGTAGAGTTCTGCCGTTTGGTAGAGCAAAAGTGCAAGGCATATCCGAACGTGAAAATCATTTCTCAGTCGTTTGAAGAGTGGCAGGTTGAGCCTCAAACGTTTCAGATTGTCTTGGCGGCAAATGCTTGGCACTGGATTGCGTCAGATATCAAATATGTGAAAGCTGCACAGACGCTAAAGGATCACGGCGCTTTGGTATTGTTGTGGAATCTATCGCTTCAACCCCGTCTAGAGGTGCATCAAGAATTCGATCAGATCTATCAAAGATATGCCCCGACGATCGCGCCTCGGTATGAAGACGCAGAAACTCAGCAAGAGATCCTGCAAGGGCTGGGGCAGTTGGTCACTGATTCAGGACTGTTCAATCATTTGATCAGTGAATCCGTTGCTTGTGAAGTGACTTACGACATCGATCGATACTTAGACTTATTGAGTACGCAATATATTACTTTGGATGCACCGCGGCGAGACGCTTTGTTTGCGGAACTTAAAAGCACGATCGAGCAACAATACAACGGCGAAATTCAGCTTTTCAATCTCGCGGCTTATCAGATTGCAACAAAAAAATAACGAATGCCCTCCGTTTTATCAGTAAGATAGGGCAGCGATCGATTCTTTTGGGGCATGAACGAGCGATTAGATCAATCTACTCGACGTTGGGGCGCGGGTTGCCATCTGGCAGGACTGCTGGCGATTTTGGTGTGTTCGTTTGCGCCAATTCCATTTCTAGGGGCGCTATTTCCCTACATCGTTTGGCGGCTGGGTCGCGATCGACATTCATTCATTGATGCCCAGGGACGAGAAGCCGTAAACTTTCAGCTTTCGATGTCAATCTACTTGCTCGTGGGCGCAATCTTGTGGGTTTTTCTAAGTTTTGCAACCTGTCTTGCGCTGTCATCAGGTGATATTGGCAATACTTTTTCTTGGCTGCTGATTTTGGGCGGAATTGCGATCGGGCTGTTTGCAGTATTTATGATCACCGTGATTGTTTTTGCCGTTGTCAAAGCCTCTCAGGGGCAATCCTACCGCTATCCTTTTATGCTGCGGTTTTTGCAGTAGACTGAGCAAGACGCGATCGAACACTAGAACAATGACAGGCTCTAAAATTGGTGTAGCAGTAATCGGAACGGGATTTGGGCAAAAGGTTCATATTCCTGGATTTCAGGCACATCCGCGAACCGAATTAGTCGCTGTCTATCATCGAGACTTGCAGAAAGCACAAGCGATCGCGCAAGCTCACAATATTCCTCATGCTGGTTCAACGATCGCAGATATTTTAGCTATTCCCGCGGTTGATGCGGTTAGCATTGCAACTCCGCCATTCTTGCACTATGAAATGGCGAAATCGGTTCTAGATGCTGGAAAACATTTGCTGCTGGAAAAACCAATGGCGCTGAATGTGGATGAAGCGAAAGATTTGTATGCTCGATCGCTCGACCATCAGGTTATGACCAGCATGAATTTTGAATTTCGCTTTGTTCCCGCATGGCAGCATTTTGCTGATCTGATTTCGCAAAACTATGTTGGCAAAAAACGCTTAATCAAAATCGATTGGCTAGTTTCGAGTCGTGCGGATGCAGCCCGTCCCTGGAACTGGTACGCCCGCAAAGATCAAGGGGGTGGAGCATTAGGCTCGATCGGGTCACATCTGTTTGATTATGTTGCCTGGTTGTTTGGCGGAGTCGATCGCTTAACGGCGAGTCTTAACACTGCAATTTCCGATCGACCTGACCCAATGACCGGGGAACTTAGACCCGTCGATTCTGACGATACTTGCAATCTCACCTTAGAACTCACAGACGGAATCCCGTGTCAGATTTGTATCAGTTCGGTTGCGGCTCAAGGACGAGGACATTGGATTGAAGTATACGGCGATCGCGGCACCCTTATTCTCGGCAGTAACAATCAGAAAGACTATGTTCATGGGTTTAAACTTTGGGGCGCACCGATCGGGGAAGAACTGACAGAACTCGACGTTCCGCCGCAGTTGCAGTTTGAACAAGTTTTTTCAGATGGACGAATTGCGCCGTTTATTCGCGTGATTGATCAGTGGGTGATGAGCCTCGATCGCCAAGAATCTCTCGCTCCCTCGCTCAAAGAAGGTGTTTACTCGCAGTTGTTGATGGATGTCGCACACGAATCGAATCAAACTGGAACTTGGGTGACTGTGCCGCGTTTATAGTTCAAATTTTTGGAGTTCAAATTTTTGCAGTTCAAATTTCCTCATCTGGTGCGATCTCTAAGTACAACCGAATGAATTCAGATGCTGCCGCCGGATTGATTGACTTGAGCGATTTGTAAATTTCGACGATCACTTCGGCGAGTGGATCGCGCTCTCCCCTGAGCCAACGGCTAAAGTTCGATCGATTCACTCCCATTAAGGCTGATAACTGATATTGCGTGATGCTGTGGGATTCTAGCACCTGCTTTAATGCACTCCCCGCTTTCGACATACTCTCACAACGCCCAACAGTGGATGCCCTGAATATATCGGTTTTTAAACTCTGTGAAAATAAATAGAGTTTTTTCTATGTTGATCTCAATATTTTTCAACCTAGTCTATATTTCATCCAAGCGCCCAACAGCGGCAATGCCGTTCGATATCCCAATTCTGCTCCATACACTAAGCCTTTCTGCTCCAAACTCGCTAAGGCTCCTTGTAAGCCGCCTCCCCTGGATAGATTATGCTTCTGGATGTACTCGCGGGCATGGGGACTGTCAGTGGGATCAAGCGCTAAACTTTCCAGCACACGAACTTGGCTATTGGGCAACAGCAAGATTAGCGATTCAAACGTTACCGACAGATCTTCAATCAGGGCGATCGCGCTTCTTTCGACATGATGGGGGGCAACGATCGTCATGGGTTGAGAATCGCTGTGTGGCTGTTCACGTTTGCCATACTCCAGCCAAATTCGCCGCGCCAGCGTGATCGCATCGCCAAAATGCCCTTGAACATAGTCGAGGAAAAGCGCGATGCTTTCCGGCTCAAATTCGAGTCCTTCAGTCATCATTGCTTGAGCAATCCAGGTCTGCATCGTTCTGTCTGAAACGGGACTGAGTGAAACGACCTGCAAATCGGTTGGCAAATGGCTCGATTCTGTCCAGCGCTCCGCCACCGTTGCAATCAGCGCATAACTCACTCGGCTTTGCCGCTGAACTTCTTGCCGGAGATACTGCTCCCATTTGTTGGCGCGATCGAACGATCGCAGATGCGGAAAATTCAAAAACACAATCACAACGCGGCTATCAAGCCATTCGGCTAAAGCTTGCGGCAGCGTTAAGAGGGCTTCAAACAACATCCATTCTTTGCCCGGAGACGAATGCCAAACGATTTGATTGTGCCCATTCGCTGATCGCAGAATAAACGGGTGTGCTTTGCTCCAGCGATCGATAAAAGTGAGTTCTTCAGGCGATTCAAACCCGGAAACGATCGCGTCTGCAAGCAACTCCAAAAAGCGGGAATAGTTCGTTGCTCTCAAACAATCGAGTTCTAGAACTTTCGCCCCACAGTCGCGGGCGGCGGCTCGAATCAGGGTACGTCGCCCGATCCCCGGCACACCTGCTAAGAGTACATCCCGATCACTGAGCAAAATCTGACTGACTCGATCGCGCTCTGGCTGTCGCCCAA
>DATJEM010000351.1:0-4061 GCA_035496615.1 Leptolyngbya sp. | reverse complement strand
AGGATGGGGAAAGAGCGCATACAGCGGCAGCCACAGCAGAAAATCCAAAACGAGATGCTGTCCCAAGTGAATAAAGGAGACTGTTGGAATTGCACCATCTTCCAATGAGGCGACAGAATTTGCAGAAGTGAGTGAACTTTGAAACCAACGCCCGTGCAAATTATTCCAAAATAGCTGATTGAATAGCCCCTGATCATACGAGGTATAAAAAGAGAAATAGCGATTTAATGAAATTGCGAATACTACACTAAAAAAGATAGCCGCTAATATCATCGCTCGACGCAATCCAACTTGTTCTCGACTGGGTACGATCGCGCTTAGAATCCCTGCAAATCTCATTGCATTTTCCGCCAATCTTTGATCAACACTTCACCCCATTTCGCCGCCAAACTCACCTGAGTAAAGGGCACTTGAATCGATCGATCTGGCAATTTAAATTCCAGCACGATCGTTTTTCCTTGCTTCGGAAGCGCTTCTAAATCTACCACTTCACCATTCACTAAGAGTTGAATATTCTGGACAGACTTTAACGAGAAGGTATAGGTTTCAGTCACTCCTTTTCGCGATGCTTTGCCAACAACTAATTCATTTTCTTTTTGTCCCAAAACCGAATAAATATCATATTTCGCTCGTGCAAACGGTTCTGCCCAACGTCGATACGTTTCCAACGTTTGATACTCATTCCACCCGGCATAAGCCAACCCGATAAAGGCTGCCAATAGCGGCAACCACAATAGCCCGTGTATCATAATCTCAACTGTGCAAATCACACTCCCCATCGTGCCATAGCTTCATGATCTTTCACGGTTCTAACTTCACAGTTATGAGTTACATCAGCTATCGTTGGATTGCAAGTAAGAGACTAACTTTAATATGAGAAAGCTCCTGATCATCGCCCTGATGCTGATTGGATTCGGTTGGACGATCGTTCAATTTCCCGGTTTAGCCGCTCAAGGCAGTTACGATCGTATTATTCTCGATTTCCGTGATGATCTCGCCTCGGCTGACATTCAAACTCAGATCAACACGATCGCGCAGACTTACAACGTCCGCCCTGAACCAAATAGCCGATTTTCACAGGCTGAACATCTCTACATTGTTAAGGGCGATAAACCGCTGCTAAATGCGTTAAAAAAATCAAAATTAAAGCGATACACCGAAGCGATCGAGCCGGATTATATCTATCACATTCCTGAAGGTGAAACGCTCAAAGCGGTCAATCCAACTTCTGAACCTAAGCTTTCGGCTGAAGCACCCAATGACCCGATGTACAGCAAACAATGGAATTTGCACAACATTGGCATTGAAGCAGGCTGGACAGAAACGAAAGGGCGTGGCGTAACGGTTGCGGTGATTGATACTGGAGTCTCACCTGTTCCCGATTTAGAAAAAACAAATATTGTCGCAGGATACGATTTTGTCAACGATCAGGACAATGCTCAAGACGACAATGGGCATGGAACTCACGTCGCAGGCACGATCGCCCAATCCACGAACAATAACTTTGGCGTGGCTGGCATTGCCTACGAAGCCAATATTATGCCGCTCAAAGTTCTAAGCTCTTTCGGCGGTGGCACCGTTGCGGACATTGCCGAAGCGATTCGATTTGCAGCAGACCACAAAGCAGATGTGATCAATCTAAGTCTCGGTGGTGGCGGCGAAAGTTCTGTCCTGAAAGACGCGATCGACTATGCTCACAATAAAGGCGTTGTTGTGATTGCAGCCGCGGGAAATGCCGATCGCAATGCCGCAGACTATCCGGCGCGCTATCCTCACGCGATCGCGGTTGCTGCTTTAGATGCCTCTGGCGAAAAAGCGCCCTATTCTAACTTTGGTGCAGGCGTAGATATCTCCGCTCCTGGTGGCTCAACGGCTCAAGGCGAAGCAGGCGGCATTCTGCAAAACACATTGAATCCGCAAACGGGTGAATCCGTATTCGCAGCGTTTCAAGGAACAAGCATGGCGGCTCCTCATGTTGCGGGAGTTGCAGCTTTGATCAAGGCATCAGGCGTGACAGAACCCGACAAGGTTTTAGCCGTTTTGACACAGTCCGCGCGCAAGTCCGAATCTGATGAATTCAACCATTTCGGAGCCGGAAAGCTGGATGCAGCCGCAGCCGTCAGACTCGCACTTCATGGCAAAATTACCTTTAACGATTTCTTCCGCTGGCTGCGCGACAATGGCTATCTCAATCCGGTGTTCTGGATCGATGGCGGCGTGATCGGGCTGTTGCCCAAACTGGGAATGGTGGTTGGTTCCTATCTCTTAGCTTGGTTCTTGAAAGTCTACTTTCCGTTTAGCTGGAGTTGGGCAATGATATCAGGCTTGGTCTCTGGAAGTTCTGGACTGTTCTTGCTCAAAGGACTGTATCGATTTGATTTTCCCCAGTTTCCATTTCGCATTCTCGGTAGTTCTCTGCCCGAACTCGGCAGCACCATTCAAGGCAGCAGCGCCCTCAATCCGCTCTCTGCCAGTGTCTTGATTCCGGTTATTTTGCTAGCGTTACTCTTGGGGAATTCGCAGGGTCGATCGTTTGCGATCGGCACGACGATCGGCGTAGCTGCTTTCTTGGGCATGAGCGCGATCGTTGATCCACAATTAATGTGGCTAGGCGGCGGCATGGTAGGACGATCGTATCTGATGATCAACGCGCTCTTATGTTTTGGACTGGCTCGACTCGCATTGAAAGCAGGAGAAAGAACGGTATGACAGTAACAGGCGTAATTCAGCGCAAGGGATTTGGCACAGGAGCTTGGGCGATCGATGCCGACAATGGCAAATCTTACGAATTGCACCATCCGCCCGAAGCGCTGCAAAAAGCGGGTCTCAAAGCCAAAATTGACGGTGAAATCCGCGATGATGTGATGAGTTTTGCGATGATCGGTCAGATCCTAGAAGTCAAAAGTTTTGAACTGCTCTAAGCGCGTGGCATTGTGGTGCATGTGGTGCATCTAACATCGTGCTGCAATGCTACAAATCTTTCTCAAATCAGAGAAGGTCAACTCCAGAAATTAGGGCGATCATGGAAAACTCAACGATCCCTAATTCGCCTTACTTTTAACCCGGTAGTACGATCAGCTTGCCCTGGCAGATTACTTTATCCGGATCGATCGCGAGTTCGTGAATCTCCGTTTCTTCCCCCAAATCAAACGTATAGCCATCCAGATCTGAGAGCGGCAATCCTCGTTTTGCACTAGCGTGAGGCAACCACTGAGGATTGACTAACTTAAGCAAGTTCGGAGCAGCGATCGCAAATCCGGTACGAATCGCGATCGGGGTCTCGTTGCCGCTGTCCGACACTAAGGTTGCACCTAGAACCACAAGCTGCGATCGCAGTTGAATCGTGAGATTTTGCAGGTTCAAATCGCGCTGAGTTCCGATCCCGGCTGCCCCCGATTGCAACAAAGTTAGTAAAAATTCAGTTACACCCGCTTTGAGTAAAGGCGCTTTGAGCGACGCATTCAAATCAGCCTCTTCTAGCAACACTGATCCCTGAATTTGGATCGGCTCTAATAATCGAAAGGGTTTACCTCGGACAATTTGACCGACATTGACCCGAATGTTTTGCCCTGTGAGTTGAATCTGACTGAGCGCCAAGCCTTGATAAATGGCATTCGTTGCAGAAATTTTGAGCTGTTGGATGTGCCCGGAAAGAATTTGGCGATCGCCTGCGGCAATTTCAACTTGCAGCGCATCTACTTGCTCAACCTGCGATCGGAGCCACAACCGAACCGCAGGCGTAAGGACTCTACTAATCAATCGGCTCCCGGATGGCTCAATGGTTTCTTCTGTCATTTCCTCGGATTCAATGGTGCGATCGCCCGAATTCATATGCAGTTGATGAAAGATTGCTTACAGCAGTGTACAGGAAAGCTTCCCTTCCTCTAAATGTTAGAAAACCGTAACAAAAAGCCTTTTTTCGTGATCCCAATGCTCAGAAGTAGCGATCCCGCCTGTCCAGCGTAATGTCATAATCTTCTGACATTACGATCCCTGAACTGCCCATAAACTCGTAGAGTCGAGATCAATCAAGCGTTTGACCCTCTTGATCGATTGATAGG
>DATJEM010000350.1:0-6077 GCA_035496615.1 Leptolyngbya sp. | reverse complement strand
TGCCGAACACTATCTAGCTGAACATTACCCGCTAAACTGAAAACTGCCCTGATTGCAAAACTGCTATGGCTTCGATCGAACTGGTTTCCGCTGATTCAATTCCGAACGATGCAATTCAATACGACGATCGCGGTTTAGTTCCAGCAATTATCCAAGACTACCTAGATGGCACCGTATTGATGATGGCGTGGATGAACCCCGAATCATTGCAAAAAACGCTTTCGACTGGAGAAACTTGGTTTTGGAGTCGAAAGCGTCAAGCCTTCTGGCACAAAGGCGAAACTTCGGGACATACCCAGAAAGTCAAAGCCATTCGCTATGACTGTGACAGTGATGCCCTGTTAGTCAGCGTTGAGCAAGTCGGGGATATTGCTTGTCACACTGGCGAACGAAGCTGCTTTCATCAGGTGAATGGTCGTATCACGCCTCCACCCGCTGATACGTTGTCGCAGGTTTTTGCAGTAGTTTGCGATCGTCGAGATCATCCGATTGAAGGTTCCTACACGCGCACTTTGTTTGAAGGGGGCGATAACAAAATTCTCAAAAAGATTGGGGAAGAAGCCGCTGAAGTGGTAATGGCTTGTAAAGATGATGATCCAGAGTCGATCGCGGGGGAAGCTGCTGATTTGTTCTACCATACTCTCGTTGCGATCGCGCATCACAAAGTTGACCTCAAAGCGGTTTATCGAAAGCTTCAAGAGCGGCGTTGAGGTTGTTAAGTGGCAGGCGGTTGAATCCGGTTATTTCGGCAACGGCTGACCAAATTCGATCGTTCTGAGTTTCGCGGGAACTGGTGTGTCTTCGATCGCCGCTGAAGGACGAGATTCTGGCTGAGTTGCCCGTTGATCAAGTTGTGGAACGGTCACTGTCGGCTGACTCGTCGGGGCATTTATCGGGGGAAAGGAGTTCGGAATCGCCAGGCTTGAATTGACTTCGGGGAGTTGTAGCGGGTTGGATTGAGTCGTCGATCGAATCGGCGCATCTGGAAAAAGCAAGCTACTTCCAGACGGTGTATCGCCCGATCCCGCGGCAGGTAAAATCGGCGGCAGAACAGCAGGGGTAGTCGGAAGTGGACTCGATTCGATCGGCGCGGGAACGGTGACGCTGGGAGTCGGAGCAGTTTCGATCACGGGGGGGGCAGGCGGCAACCCAAAATCGTTTGTGGGCGCGACCGGAGTTTGAGCGATTGGAGTTTCGATCGGGGCTGATTCCATCGGGGCAGTTTGAATCGGACGCAGCGCATTGAACACAGCTTGGGTCTTTGCAGAAGGGGCGCGAGCGACGAGAACGGGGCGGAGCGTCCAGCGATCGACGATTTGGTCAGATTCTTGGACTTGCTGAAGTTGAGCCTGCGGGTTGCTTAAAACCGTGTCTGGCGTAAGTTCAAGCACAATTCTTGCGAGATTCGGCTGAAACTGAGAAACGCGAATTTCTCGGACGGCTCCTGAGTAGCTGCCTCTTGGCTGGACGGTTCCGATTTGAGTATTGGGCAGATCGAGGACGATGCGAGTCGGTTGGGCGAGGAGAGAATAACGGGGGGTAATTCCAGCGGGAACGGTAACTTCAAGCTGATTGGTGCTGGGATCAAAGCGCCAATCTTGGAGGGGAGCGGCGGTTGCAGAGGTGCAAATGAGCAAAGCGATCGCGGCGGTCACTTCAAATCTAAGAAACTTCAGCATAGGGGGGAAACAAAGACAGCGATCGAGCGGATGCGGCTCGAATTGGCTGGATTATATGCGAGTTTGGGGTAACTGTAATCGTTTTGCAGATTTAGAAGTAATTCGCCCTACTTCGCTGTGCGTTACCAGTTTTCTCTGCGTTTAGATTCGTTCAATCGTGCTGATCAAAAACTTAAGGAGAGTAGATAATTCCTTCAGCCTTCCTATGTTTTACGCGCTTCACTTTCTCTGAATCGGGATGATAGGATTTGAACCTACGACCCCCTCGTCCCGAACGAGGTGCGCTACCAAGCTGCGCTACATCCCGCAAAGCATTTTTTGCAATGCGTCTTTTATAGTAGCTTGAGTTTGAATAGATGTCGAGGAATTTGCTCAAAAGCTTAGACTTGCTAAGATAGAACACGCAAAGCGCGATCGCAGATAGGTAAAAACGTGGTTGTCAAACCGGAATGGCTACGGGTAAAGGCTCCTCAATGGGAGCGAGTTGGAAGCGTTAAAGAAGTGTTACGAGATCTCGCACTGAATACGGTGTGTGAAGAGGCATCGTGTCCGAACATTGGCGAGTGTTTTAACAATGGGACGGCGACTTTTTTGATTATGGGGCCGGCTTGCACACGGGCTTGTCCCTACTGCGACATCGATTTTGAGAAGAAACCGCAGGCGCTTGATCCGACTGAGCCGACCCGATTGGCAGAAGCGGTGAGCCGCATGCGGCTCAATCATGTGGTGATCACTTCGGTGAATCGGGATGATTTGCCGGATGGCGGGGCATCCCAGTTTGTGCGGTGCATTGAAGAAATTCGCGCTGTTTCGCCAAAAACAACGATCGAAGTTCTGATTCCCGATTTGTGCGGAGATTGGAACGCCCTCGAAATTATCCTGAGTGCTTCGCCGGAAGTTCTCAATCACAATACAGAAACGATTCCTCGCTTGTATCGCCGGGTTCGTCCCCAGGGAAATTATGCGCGATCGCTCGAATTGCTAAAACAAGTTGGCGCGATCAATTCCAGCGTTTACACGAAGTCCGGAATCATGGTGGGATTGGGCGAAACCGATGCAGAAGTGCGACAAACGATGCAGGATTTGCGATCGTCGAACTGCGATATTTTGACGATCGGACAGTATCTCCAACCGAGTCAAAAACATTTGGACGTGCAAGATTTTGTCACCCCGCAGCAGTTTGATGCTTGGCGCGAATTTGGCGAATCGATCGGCTTTTTGCAGGTGGTTTCGACTCCATTAACTCGAAGTTCGTATCATGCTGAACAGGTTCAGGCTTTGATGGAACGCTACCCACGATGAAGATTGCGATCGTGGGATCAGGCGCTTGGGGATCGACGCTGGCGGGATTGGTGCAGGAAAACGGGCATGAAGTTGTGATGTGGTCGCGACGTAGCGGTCGATCGCTAGATGAGACGATCGCGGAGTCCGATTTATTGATCTCAGCCGTGTCGATGAAGGGCGTGCGATCGGTGATTGAGCAGTTGTCGATCGCAGTGCCCATGATTGTCACCGCAACCAAAGGATTAGATGCAGAATCGGGCAGTGAGACAGATTTACCGTTGTTGCCATCGCAGGTTTGGCAGGCGGCATTTCCAGACAGTTCGATCGCGGTTTTGTCAGGTCCGAATTTATCAAAGGAGATTCAGCAAGGGCTACCTGCCGCGAGTGTGGTGGCTCATTTGGATCAAGCGGTTGCCGATCGAGTTCAATCTGTTTTTTCATCGACTCGCTTTCGGGTGTATACCAATGCTGATCCGTTGGGGGTGGAACTGGGTGGCGCATTGAAAAATGTGATCGCGATCGCGGTGGGAGCTTGCGAAGGATTGCAGCTTGGGACGAATGCAAAAGCGGCATTGGTGACGCGCGGATTGGCGGAGATGATTCGGTTGGGGACGCATTGGGGTGCGAAACCGGAGACGTTTTATGGGTTGTCGGGGCTGGGGGATTTGTTGGCGACTTGTAGTAGTTCGCTGAGCCGAAATCATCAGGTAGGCGATGGATTAGCGCGGGGGAAATCGCTGGCTGAAGTTTTGGCAACGCTGGAAGGGACGGCAGAAGGAATTAATACGACTCAGGTTTTGGTGAAGTTGGCGCAGGCGCAGGGGATTTCGATGCCAATTTCAACCCAGGTCGATCGCTTGTTGCGGGGAGAAATTACGCCTCGATCGGCGGTTGAAGAATTAATGATGCGCGATCGTAGATCGGAAGGCGTTTAATCGTTTAACCAAATTCTGGCTTTCGATTCCGACTGAATTGCAGAATCGCGGCTTGTAGGGCTTTTTCTGTGTAGCCATTGGAGTCTAACAATAATTTAAGTTTGATGAATGAGTGGCGGACTGAATTTCGATCGTAAATGAACATTTTATTCTGATTTCGCATCCCACTCCTGAAGTAAAATTTGGGTTAAGGGGAAACTAGCGGGAGGTCAGCACAATGACTGCATTTAGCTTAGGGCAATTGAATGTGTCCACATTGACTGAAACGGATGTCGCAGAACTGGCAACACGTCTGGAACAGGACGATTACACAGATGCGTTTGCGGGCTTGAAAGACTGGCATTTGATTCGAGCGATCGCGTTTCAGCGCCCAGAATTAGTCGAACCGTATCTCTATCTGCTCGATTTGGAAGCCTATGACGAGTCGTAATGCTGGATAAACGAGTTCTCGTGGGTGTCAGTGGTGGGATTGCAGCCTACAAAGTGTGTTCGATGGTCTCAGCGTTGGCAAAAGCTCAGATCGAGGTGCGAGTGATTCTCACCGATTCTGCTCAGGCATTCGTCTCACCATTGACTTTTTCCACCCTAAGCCGTCATCCTGCTTATGTCGATTCTATGTTCTGGGATGCCTCAAATCCGCGCCCTTTGCATATCGAATTAGCGGAGTGGGCTAGTCTCTTTGTCATCGCTCCTCTAACTGCAAATACGTTAGCAAAACTAACTCACGGACTCGCTGATAATCTATTAACAAACACGGTCATCGCTTCGATCTGTCCCGTGTTGTTAGCGCCTGCCATGAATACTGATATGTGGGAACAGCGATCGACGCAGCGCAACTGGCGCGATCTGTTAACCGATCCTCGATATCATTCGGCTGATCCGGGTGAAGGGAGGTTAGCGTGCGATCGCGTTGGAACGGGGCGCATGGCAGAGCCAGAGGAATTGTTGGTTCACATTCGATCGCTTTTGCACACTCGCGGAAAACGTGACCTAGCCGGAAAGCGTGTTTTGATTAGCGCCGGGGGAACCCGTGAACATTTTGATCCGGTGCGATTTATTGGCAATCCCTCGACCGGAAAGATGGGCGCGGCGATCGCGCAGGCTGCTTCACATCGAGGCGCACAAGTGACTTTGGTTCATGCCCCAATGGACGCTCATTTGCTCGCACCTGTTCATGCTCATTGCATTCCGGTCACGAGTTCCGCAGAAATGCAGCAGGCGATGCAGGAGAATTTTAGCCTTGCAGATTGTATTGTGATGTCTGCTGCGGTTGGAGATGTTAAACCTGATCATTACAGCGATGCTAAACTTCCGAAAGATCAGTTACCAAATTCATTAGATTTAGCATTCATTCCCGATATTATTGCCGAACTCTCTACTTTGAAAAAGCCGCATCAGCGGTTAGTAGGGTTTGCGGCGCAGACGGGAGAATTTGTTGCACCTGCGATCGAGAAGCTGAAGCGAAAAAACTTAGATGCGATCGTAGCAAATCCCATCGATCGCCCAAATAGCGGCTTTGGGAGTGATCGTAATCAAGCGGTTTTGATCGATCGATCGGGTCGCCAAGTCCCTGTTCCGCTCTGTGACAAACTAGAACTTGCCCATCAGCTTTTTGATTTTATTCAGAATTAATCTTGCCAATCCGGGCATTCTGAGCCGTCCCAACCCAACGGATGCAACCCGCAGATCAAAGGGACGCGATCGCGACTGTATCCGTAAGCAACTCCGTGATAGTTGGCACAGCCCCGACAGGCTTGCGGACGCGACGGCTCAACTTCGTTAAATCCCTGCTGCGATCGCAGAATTTGCTGGCTCCTTTGCTGACGATGCCATCTCACATAATCAGCCTTGCGTAATAGATAATCGATTCGCCGCGTGGATCTAGCTGCATCCATTGATTGAGGTTCCAGAGAGAGACAACGAAGCCAAAACTTGGAAGTGAGTGATCCCGAATTTAATATAGAACGCAACAGATCAGACTCAAAACTCCCCCTTCTGGATTAGGGACGAGGATCGGTCGCATTTACAAATCAATCTGGGATGCCTCTAGCGTACTCGGATTTTGCTCGATCGCTGATCACTTTTACCGCATCCGCCTTATTCTCGTGTTGTGTCCTAGAGTTGCACAATATGATGTCTCTCTCTAATCTTGCAGTCCGTTTCGTAGCGCAAGTTTGGC
>DATJEM010000349.1:0-3776 GCA_035496615.1 Leptolyngbya sp. | reverse complement strand
AAAAATGGCAGCAACCAAAGCGCAGTCACGCCCAAGTTCTGTAAGTAGTCTAATTTCTCAGTTAAGCCCCGAAAATCGCCAATCCCGTCCCCGTTGCTATCAGAAAATGCTCGAACTGGAACTTCGTAGATAATGGCATCTTTGTACCACTGAGGATCATGGCTGAGCGTTGAGGATTGCATCATCTGAAGTTCGCTGGAATTACGGTATTACGCTAGTCGGTTTTGTGGGTTTCTGTCACGATCTTAAGACTGATCCTTTACAGTTCGTTACGCGACTTCAACTTCCCCCTTTAGGAACAGGGTTATTTTGCCAAAATCAAGTACGATTCGGCGTTGGCAGATATGGAGCGGTTTAGGTAATGTTTCAGCGATCGAGTGGGGTTCTTCTACATCCAACCAGTTTACCGAGTCAGTTTGGCATCGGAGATCTCGGACAATCGGCTTACAAATTTGTAGACTTCTTGGCAAAGAGCGGTCAAACGCTGTGGCAAATTTTACCGTTAGCGCCTACAGGCTACGAACATTCACCCTACACGATGAATTTCAGCGTCTTTGCTGGCAATCCATTGATGATTAGCTTAGAACAGCTTGCCGCAGAAGGATTACTCAAGTCGGACGAACTCGTTCCTTTTGACGGTGGGTTAGAGCGAGTCGAGTTCGATCGGGTCATTCCCTACAAAACGAAGCTGCTGAAATTGGCGTTCGATCGCTTCACTCCCCAATCCGACTTTGATGAATTTTGCCAGCAGCAATCCGCGTGGCTCACTGACTTTGCCATGTTCATGGCGCTGCTCGAAGCCAATCCAGGCAAGAACTGGAATCAATGGGATGCTGGTATTGCCCGACGCGAACCCGATGCGCTTAAATCGGTGGCTGAAACCTTAAAGTCCGAAATTCAGTTTCACCAATTTTTGCAGTTCAAGTTCTTTCAGCAATGGATGAACCTACGCCACTACGCGAATTCCAAGAATATTCAAATTATTGGTGATATTTCGATCTACGTCTGTCATAACAGCGCCGATGTGTGGGCAAATCCAGAAATCTTTAAGCTCGATCGAGCCACCTTTGAGCCGACCTTTATTGCAGGGGTTCCCCCCGACTATTTCAGCGCCACCGGACAGCTTTGGGGCAATCCAGTTTACGACTGGGATCAACTCAAAGCCAGTCACTACGAATGGTGGATACAACGGTTTCAAACGACATTGCAATACGTGGATGTGGTTCGAGTCGATCACTTTCGCGGCTTCCAAGCGTATTGGCAGGTTCCCGCAGGCGAAGCGACTGCTATGAATGGCGAATGGGTCGAAGCGCCCGGAGCCGAATTTTTTGAAACATTAGGACAGCGGTTAGGCACTCTCCCCATTTTGGCGGAAGACCTCGGTATCATTACGCCTGAAGTGGAAGCATTGCGCGATCGCTTCGATTTTCCTGGCATGAAGATTCTACAGTTCGCTTTCAGCGATGATGGCAGCAACACGCATCTACCGCATCACTATGTGCAAAATAGCATTGTCTATCCGGGCACGCATGATAACGACACTGCGATCGGCTGGTGGAACACCGCTACCCCTCACGAAAAAGAGTTTCTGGCTCAGTACTTGGGTGATGCTCCTGATGAGTCGAACATTCACTGGGTATTCGTCCGAATGGCAGCGGCATCGGTGGCAACTTGGACAATTCCGGCACTACAAGATCTTCTCGGACTGGATGGACGATCGCGGATGAATGATCCAAGCCAGAATGCAGGAAACTGGCGCTGGAGATATACAAGCTCTGATCTCCTCACCGATCAACTTGCGGAAAAGCTGCGATCGATGACCGCTTGCTACAGTCGGCTCAAGGCTTAGAATCAACGATTCAAAACAAGCTTAAAAGAAAATAATGGATCTTAGAGTTCGAGTTTCTAAGATCCATTCGATCGGTTCGATTGCATTTCAACTGCATTGCAACTGCATTTCAACTGTATGGTGGCTAGCTGCTAGTCCGGCACATCAACGCGATTACCACGATTATCTTCGTAATATATCGGCGGTTCTACGGCGAAGTTATCCAGTTGACCTGATTCGGTCACAACATAGCCATCTGTGGTTTTGAGGTCGGTATCGGATTCTGCTTCGATCGCAGCTTCGACATCGTGGATATTTCTGTCTACATCTACTCCCGACGGAATCCGCTCGTCAGGTGGGTTAACGGCGGTTGATTGAGCGGTTTGAACTGCCCAATGATCATTTCCTGCTGCGCCTTTTCCAGGCTGTGCGGCTTTGGGATCAGGTTGGTTTGACATTGCAATTTGGCTCTCAAAATCGGTGATAGCTTTGACAATAGCTCGATTGATCATTGCAAAATTCCCTCGATCGAAAGAGCTTACCAAAACCCAAAGGCAGAACTCTCGACCTGCAATTTTACCGATAAAGTGAGACGGATGAGCATCTTAGTCAGCCAGTTTGATAAGTAATATCACACACCTCTGACAGAAAAGCAGCAGTTTGTATAGTGGACTGGAACAAATTCATCTGCATCAATATGCCTGATCAGACTCGTTCATCGAATGGATTTACGTCCTTCTTGCTTGGCGTATGTGTTATGGCGATCGCAGGCGGCGCTTTTTACTTTTTTACTCAGCGAGAAGCGACTGCACCGACGATCACACCCATTGCCAACGCACCGACTACAGTTGCACCTGCTTCTCCTGCCCCAGCCTCTCCGAGCGTCAGTCCTACCAGTCCTACCAGTCCTGCTAGTCCTGCTGCTACCGAAGGCTTACCCCCTGCCCTGACGGTCAACCTTCAAGCCAATCATCCTAATGGCTCTACCGCCCATCTCACGCAACTCACCTTTGGCGAAGATAGCATTACCGCAAACCTCGCAATCACCAATGGCTACAAAGAAGCGATCAAGCTAAACGGCGCGGATGATTTCGTGATCAAAGATAATCTTGGCAATCCGTATAATCTTGCGGCTCCGCCCGACAATGCAGAAATTAGCATTGCTCCCGGAACGACTTTGAAAGGGCAATTTGTGTTCAAAGGGCGAATCGCGCCCAACGTTTCTGCACTGACAATCATCACAAACAACAAATTCGGGACAGACGCACCTTTCAGCGTTCAGCCCAAATTTATGCTAAATGTGCCACTGCAAGGAGGCGCAAAATGAAATGGGTTGTCCTCTTGAGCTTGGGCGCTCTGGCCTCCTGCCGCACCGAGCAACTTTCTACCAAACTGCCGACAACGACGCTCGCGCCCGCTTCTCCCGCTGCTGTGACTCAATTGGAACCGCCCACCACGATCGCGCCGACTAAACTTGATGCGAGTTCTAGCGCGCCCACCCCGACGACAGCCGTTCAGCAAGCGATTACCGATTTGCAAGCTCAAAGAACGCCCGAAGGTTTACGAGTCAATCTGTCGGAAAATCTCTTATTTGATGCTGACAAACCTGAAATTCGACCCACCGCAAAGCCCACCTTACAGAAACTGAGCGTTTTGCTAAAGGCGTACCCAAAACCGACAGAAATTCGCGGCTACACCGATAACAAAGGCAAAGATGCCGATAATCAGCAGCTTTCAGAACGCCGCGCTCAAGCGGTCAAAGCCTATTTGATCCAAAATTTTCAGGTGAATGGCGATCGCCTAACCCCGAAAGGATATGGCGAAGCTCAGCCGATCGCGCTCAACACAAAAGCCGATGGTTCAGATAATCCCGACGGGCGGCAAAAGAACCGTCGAGTCGAAGTGATTATCCGCAATATTGGACCTTAAACCCTAAATTGATAACGAT
>DATJEM010000348.1:0-3972 GCA_035496615.1 Leptolyngbya sp. | reverse complement strand
GGTCTTTCGATTTGCGGCTCCGGCACTGATGGCGGGAAATGTGGGACTGTTGAAACACGCTTCAAATGTGCCTCAGTCGGCACTGGCGATCGAAGAAATTTTCGCTCGCGCTGGCTTTCCAACAGGCGCATTTCAAACCCTGTTAGTCGGAGCCGATCAAGTGGCGAGGATCGTAGAAGACGATCGCGTCAAAGCAGCAACTTTAACCGGAAGTGAACCCGCTGGAGCAAGTTTAGCCGCGATCGCAGGAAAGCAGATTAAGAAAGTGGTGCTAGAGCTTGGAGGCAGCGATCCGTTTATTGTGATGCCAAGTGCGGATTTGGATCAGGCAGTAAAAACAGCCGTGACCGCACGAATGATCAACAATGGGCAATCTTGCATTGCGGCAAAGCGATTTATTATCGCCGATGCGATCGCGGATCAGTTTCTCGATCGTTTGATCGAACAGTACAGCGCATTAAAAATCGGTGATCCAATGTTATCGGATACTGACATCGGGCCTTTAGCAACACCGGGAATTTTGAAAGACTTAGATCAACAAGTCCAAACCTCAATTCAGCAAGGCGCAACGCTAAGAATTGGCGGAAAACCGCTGCACGATCGACCGGGTAATTTTTACCCTCCCACGATCTTGTCTGATATTCCAAAAGGCTGTCTGGCTGAGTATGACGAGTTTTTTGGTCCGGTCGCGCTGGTGTTTCGAGTTGCAGATTTAGACCAGGCGATCGAACGGGCGAATGATTCTCCGTTTGGGCTGGGGGCGAGTGCTTGGACGCAAGATCCGACTGAGCGCGATCGCTTCATGCAGGAAATCGAAGCCGGATCAGTGTTTATCAATAGCATGGTCAAATCGGATGTGCGGCTGCCGTTTGGCGGGATTAAGCGATCGGGGTTTGGGCGCGAACTTGGGCGCGAAGGCATTCACGAATTTGTCAACATCAAAACCGTTTGGGTGCAGTAGAAAGTTGTTTGAATCGCCCAATCTAAGCTATGACTAAACGGGGCAAGATGCACTCTCTGAACTTTCTATCTAGGAAACTGTGGCATGAATACCGCTGAATTGTTAGTTCGATGTCTAGAAGCTGAAGGCGTGGAATACATCTTTGGCTTACCGGGAGAAGAGAATCTGCACGTTTTAGAAGCGCTGCAAAACTCATCGATTCGGTTTATCACAACTCGACATGAGCAGGGCGCGGCGTTTATGGCGGATGTGTACGGGCGTTTAACCGGACGGGCGGGCGTGTGCTTGTCTACGCTGGGTCCGGGGGCAACGAATTTGATGACGGGAGTGGCAGATGCCAACCTCGATCGCGCTCCCTTAGTTGCAATTACCGGACAGGTGGGCACCGATCGAATGCACATCGAATCCCATCAATATCTAGATTTGGTCGCGATGTTTACTCCAGTGACAAAGTGGACGACTCAGATTGTTCGACCGAGTAACACTTCTGAGATTGTTCGCAAAGCATTTAAGATTGCTCAGACTGAGAAGCCTGGAGCCGTTCACATCGACTTACCCGAAAATATTGCAGCAATGCCTGTGGTGGGTAAACCTTTAGTGCGTGACAACATTGAACAGTCTTTCGCCTCTTTTCGCAGTATTGAGAAGGCTGCCGCTGCAATCAATGATGCCAAGAATCCGCTGATCCTCGTGGGAAATGGGGCGATTCGAGGAAATGCCAGCGAAATGTTCACGAAGTTTGCAACTCGATTAAACCTTCCCGTTGTGAATACATTCATGGGAAAAGGAGTGATTCCGTATCCGCATCCTTTAGCGCTTTGGTCGGTAGGATTGCAGCAGCGAGACTATATTAGCTGTGGATTTGATCAAACAGATTTGGTGATTGCGATCGGGTATGACTTGATCGAATACTCCCCGAAGAAATGGAACCCTGACGGTAAGATTGCGGTGGTTCACATCGGCAGTACTCCGGCTGAAGTGGATAGTAGCTATATGCCAATCTCGGAAGTGGTGGGCGAGATTTCTGACTCCCTCCAAGAGATTCTCTATCGCTGCGATCGAGACGGCAAGCCAGAACCTCAAGCCTTAAGCTTACGCGCCGAGATTCGCACTGACTATGCTAACTACGCCCATGATGACGGCTTTCCGATTAAGCCGCAGAAGCTCATTTATGATCTGCGGCAAGTGATGGGAGCGGATGACATTGTAATTTCAGATGTGGGCGCACATAAGATGTGGATGGCGCGGCACTATCACTGTCACCGTCCGAATACCTGCATTATCTCGAATGGATTTGCGGCAATGGGGATTGCGATTCCGGGTGCGATCGCGGCGAAGCTTGTGCATCCCGATCGCAAAGTGGTCGCAGTCACGGGGGATGGTGGTTTTATGATGAACTGTCAGGAGCTTGAAACCGCATTGAGAGTGGGAACGGCATTTGTGACGATCGTATTTAATGATGGCGGTTACGGTTTGATTGAATGGAAGCAGGAAAACCACTTTGGGCATTCGTCGTTTGTTAAGTTTGGCAATCCAGATTTTGTCAAATTTGCCGAAAGTATGGGACTAAAAGGCTATCGAGTTGAATCGGTGGCAGAGTTGATTCCAACTTTGGAAGCAGCGCTCGCACAGGAGGTTCCGGCTGTAATCGATTGTCCAGTAGACTATCGGGAGAATCTCCGCTTTACGCAAAGAGCAGGCGACCTGAGTTGTCCACTTTAAAGTCGTGTTTAAGTTATGTTCACTGAGAGAGCGATCGCGGTTTCAAAATAATCCAAATCACGATCGGCGTTCCAATCAAAGCGGTGACTGAGTTTAGGGGCAGGATTGAGTTTTTTGGTAGCTGCGCGATCGTATCTGCAACCAATGCTAAGATTGCCCCAACTAATCCAACTGCCGGAACCAACCAGCGATGATCAGCAGTGCGGAACAAGCCTCGGCAGAGATGAGGAACTGCAACACCCAAAAACGCGATCGGTCCGCAAAACGCCGTAACAACGCCTGCCAACAGGGATGAACTCACTAGAATCCAGATTCGCAATCTTTGAATTGAAATCCCCAAGCTTTGAGCCGGATCGTTTCCTAAAAGCAATGGATTTAACTTTGGGGCAAGTATCCAAGCGATCGCCATGCCAAAGAGAACGACGATCGCGAAGATGGGTAGCTGATTCCAAGTGACTCCCGCAAAGCTACCAAATGTCCAGTTAAGATACGTTTGAATTTGTTCAGCAGAACTGAGAGACAGAAGAATGCTAACGATCGCGCTGGTGGCATAGCCGAACATCAGTCCTAAAACTAATAGTGCGATCGAGTTTCGGACAAACTGAGCCGCGAGAATGACTAAACTGGTGACGATCGTTGCTCCAATACAGGCAGCTATAACCGTTCCGAAGTTACTCAGAATCCCTAAGCTTGAAAATAGGCTGGAACCTCCGATCAAGTTTACAGCGAGAACGATCAGTGCAACCCCTAAGCTTGCACCCGAACTAATTCCAAGTACGAAAGGTCCTGCAAGTGGATTATGGAAAAGTGTTTGAAGCTGTAAGCCGCTGGTTGCTAAAGCTGATCCGGCTAACATTGCGGTGAGGGCTTTAGGCAAACGGAACTTGAAGATAATATCAATCCAGGGGAGCTTTTGGGGAATGCCGCCGAGTAGGATAGTCACAACCTCAGATAGCGGAATCGAGACAGCACCCAACGCTAGGCTAGATAGAAATGTCAATATCAGCCCAAGAGAGAGAGCAGCGAGAATTAAAGGGCTTCTAAGTCGTCTTTTGCCTTTCATTTTGCTTTGAGTTGGCGGTAGTAGACAAGCTGATGATTGGGCAGTAGCTCAGGATGAAAGATCCGCACCAGATCCGCTAGAACGACATCTGGATTTGCCATTCCGCTCTCCCAATAGTCATTGCCCCCCGTTTTGCTGACTCGTGCGGTCGGAGTGAAAAGCTTGCCCGATCGCACTGCCGCAAACCCTAGATAGCGATCGTCACTCGCTACAACATCTTGTAAGC
>DATJEM010000347.1:0-3989 GCA_035496615.1 Leptolyngbya sp. | reverse complement strand
CGCGGGGAAACTTTTTCAGCTTAAAGAGATCCTGCAACTGCTCATAAGAAGCCTGCAAAAGCTGCTGATCGACGAAAGAAAGTTCGGGCGCGGTTTGATTGTGGGTCACTTTGATCGTGACTTTTGGTTCTGCCGCAGGGGGTTCTGGCTCTTTTTCGGGTGCGGCGGGAACGACCCCGATCAAAAAGTGATAGGCTTCAGTAATTCGGATAAAGCGATTTTTGGCGCGATCGTCTCCCGGATTCAGATCGGGGTGAAGCTGACGCGCTAGTTTCCGATAAGCGGCTTTAATGTCTTCGGGGGTTGCTCCTGTCCTTAACCCCAACAGTCGATAAGAGTCAGCAATGTTCATGGATATCGCAATAGAGACAAAAAAAGGGCAGAACTATTTGCATTCTGCCACTTCTTTGAACAATTGACTGGAATGTGTGGTTGGGGGTTAGACGGATTCGATCACTCGATCGATCAGTCCATATTCTTTCGCTTCTGCGGCAGACATAAAGTAATCGCGATCGGTGTCCTTTTCGATTTTCGCAAGCGGCTGTCCGGTACGATCTGACAGCATTTGGTTCAACTGAAGGCGCATCCGAATGATTTCTCTCGCTTCAATTTCGATGTCGGTCGCTTGTTGTCGTCCGGTTCCGCCCAGCGGTTGGTGAATCATGATCCGGCTGTGCGGCAATGCCACTCGTTTCCCTTTGCTGCCAGCGGCGAGGAGAAATGAACCCATCGAAGCGGCAAGACCAACACAGATCGTGATCACTTCGGATTTGATGTGCTGCATCGTGTCGTAAATCGCCATTCCGGCTGTGACTGAGCCACCGGGAGAATTGATGTATAGCTGAATCGGCTTAGTGGGATCTTCGGAATCGAGATACAGCATGATCGCCACGATCTGATTTGCGATGTTGTCGTCAACATCCTGGCTGAGGAAGATGATTCGCTCTAAGCTCAACCGCTGATAGATATCGATCCACTGCTCGTATGAGCTACCCGGTAAACGATACGGGACTTTGGGAGTTCCAATTGGCATAAAATAGTCTCTCTTAAACTAAAGCGGGAAGGGGTTTCGGTAACTCTTTGGCGCTGGTAAGAACCCGATCGATCAGTCCATATTCTTTTGCCTCTTCGGGCTGGAGATAGAATCGTCGATCGAGGTCTTTGGTCAATTTCTCCACGGTTTGACCCGTGTTCATAGAGAGAATTTCGAGAAAGGTCGTGCGATCGGCAATCACTTTCCTGGCATCGACTTGAATATCAGTCGCTTGTCCTCTCGATTGTCCATACTGCGGCGATAGCACAATCTCAGCACTCGGCAGGCTCAATCGCTGTCCTTTCGCTCCCGAAGACAACAGCAACACCGCACTACTCGCCGCCATCCCCATACAAATCGTATGAATGGGAGTCTTGACGTACTGCATCGTGTCATAGATTGCCATTGTTGCCGCGAGACCTGAAACACCACCACCAATGCGCTCACCGGGAGAATTGATGTACAGATAAATCGGCTTGGTCGCATCTTCTGAATTGAGATAGAGCAAGAGCGCTACGATCCCATTTGCATTGTTGTCGTCGATTTCGCCATCCAGAAAAATGATGCGCTCAAACGCCATGCGGGTGTAGATATCGACCCACTGGACATTTTGGCTACCGGGAAGACGGTAAGGAACTTGCATAAGTCGGCAAAGTGAGGGGTGAACGGAATTTTAAGAGGCTAAAGCAGCAACGGGTTTGGGAAGATCCTTTGTGCTTTCCAGAACCCGATCGATCAGTCCATATTCTTTCGCTTCATGCGGGGTGAGATAGAACGTGCGATCGGTGTCTTTGATGATTTTCTCGACTGTTTGTCCGGTGTTCTTTGCCAGAATATCGAGAATTGCGGCTCGGTTTTCTAGCACTTCTTTCGCCCGAATCTGAATATCGGTCGCTTGTCCACGGGTTCCAGATTTGGGTTGATTCAGCACGATCGTGGCGTGAGGCAAGCTTGCCCGGAAGCCTTTGGTTCCCGCAGAGAGAATCATTGCTGCCGTGCCGACTGCTTGACCGAGACAAATCGTGTGAACCGGAGGCTTGATGTAACTGAGCGTGTCGCAGACAGCAAACGCTTCGGTTTCAAACCCGATCGTTTCGCCTTCCCAGGAAGTTCCGGTCGAATTGATATAGAAAAAGATCGGCTTTTCGGGATCGTCAAATTGCAGATATAACAGTTGAGCGATGATCAAGCGGGTGTAATCTTGGTTGGGGTTTCTGCGATATTCATCGATCGAGTGCAGAGGTCCACCGAGATAAACGATTCGCTCCTTTAGCATCAGAGATGCCAGATCGGGTGGGGGCGTGCGGTAAGAGGCATCGCCGTAATAATTCGAGGACTGGACAGCCTTCATCGGTGATTCCATAGCAGTTGCCTAAACAAATTGCCTACAAGTAGCGCTTTATTCATGGTAGCGCGTGGGACGAGGAATAATGCAGCAACGGGGGACGGGTAGCCGAAATTGAGCGATCGGGCGATCTTTCTTTCGTCGCTTGCCTCTGTTTTGTGTAGAAAAATTTCCGTCTATCACGTTGAGACAGGATCAGCGGCTGAAAAGTTTCAGCCTAGTCAGCCGATTCGGAATGATATACGGGAATTTTCAGTGTAAGCTGTGCCGCTTCGTTGGTCTGCGTTGGCGGTACTTGAAGGCTATCTATCAGCATTCAAAATTAGTTCATTTTTAGTTCATTTGAAGGGGAGGGGCGAGGCAGTATTTGCGAGCCAGCTTATGAAGCGATAAAAGTCTGAGTCGATGTTAGGCTATGAGTCATGTCTATTTTTCGCACTTTGAGCTATGGCGACACATCAAGCCTCCATCGTTGACCAATTTACCCGTCAGGCAATTCCCTTCTCACAAATGCCTGGACATACCAATGCGGAGTCTCTGCAGCTACTAATGGATGCGATCGCTCTATCGGGCGAAGATACAGTTCTAGATGTCGCTTGCGGGACAGGGATTGTTGCTTGTGCATTTGCGACGATCGCAAATCATGTGACTGGCATTGATATCACGCCTGCGATGCTCGAACAAGCCAGATTACTAGCAGAAAAGCGTCATTTAAACAATCTCACTTGGCAGCAAGGAGATATTCAAAAGCTTCCTTTTCCGGACGCAAGCTTTTCAGTTGTTCTTAGCCGTTACGCTTTTCATCATTTTCTACAGCCTGATGCGGTCTTAGCAGAAATGATTCGTGTCTGTCGTCCGGGCGGGCGCATTCTGATTGCTGATGTTGCGCCGCCACTCGGTAAAGAGGATGCCTACAATCAGTTTGAGAAATTGCGCGACCCGTCCCATACTCGCGCCTTAACATTAGAAGAGTTTCAGAGTTTGGTTGCCAATGCCAATCTACAAGACGTGAATTTGGCGTTTTACAAAGTAGAGATGGAGTTGGAGCAACAGCTTGCAGCTTCATTTCCGAACCCAGGGGATGACGAGAAGATTCGACAAATGCTCAAGGATGATCTTGGGATCGATCGACTTGGAGTTGCTGCACATTTGCGGGATGGCGAGATTCATTATGCTTATCCAATTGCGGTCATTGTCGCAAAGACCGCTGCATGACAACCCAAATAGAGCGCAATAGCGAAAATCGTGGCGAAAAGCCAAGCTGTTGATAGCCGCTCATTCGGAACGTTAGCTGGCTTCCTTGAAAGACATTGACTTCAGTTCGGGCTGGGGCAGTTTTTTGCATCGACCTGCCAGAGCAGCAGCTTCATCGATCGAGCTTTTTACCAACCCTTATCTCTCGGCTTTGCGATTTCTGATAACTTTTTCAATTCAAATACAGTAAAGTCCGATTTTTTAACAAATTCAAAGTAGCGCTAATCACCACATTTCAACCATCCGGGAACTGCCAACAGGCGATATGCTCAACGCGCTTGCTTCCGCATCGGCAAGCCTCCGGTTGAGAAGACACCCATTCGTAATCGCACGATCGACAGTGGCAGAGAATATTGT
>DATJEM010000346.1:0-7642 GCA_035496615.1 Leptolyngbya sp. | reverse complement strand
ATCAATATCTACGCGAAGCGCTCGAAACGTTAGCTTACTAAAGTTTTTGTCTCTTTCTAGCAGTCGATTCTACAGGGGATCGACTGCTTTGTTTTTAGCGCAAGATTCCGCCTAACGGATTGCGTAATCGATCGGCGAGTTCGTTCAATCTTCTGTAAGCAACTTCGACTCGATCGCCATCAATCACTACTTCTTCAGTCGGATAGTTCTGCAAAATTTCCAAAATTGAAAGCGATCCGTCTCCACTTGCAGAAAGCGTTAGAGCCGCTCGGAGTGCCTGACGTTCTGCGCCGCCTTTGGGAGTCTGAATTGCTTCACCCAATTGATCCAAAATGCCATTTCCCACAGGACTATTGAGGACGCGATCGAGCAGAATGGGATTGATTTTAATGGGCTTTGTTAAAGTGGTGCGGACGGTTTCCGGTTTTTGTCCAGACATCCGAAAGTAAGCTTGTAGATCGTTTGAAGCTTGTCCTGTTTGAGCGAAGGTGGTGAGATCGGGCACAGAAACCGATTCTCGTAAAACTTTATATTTGAGAATGACCCGTTCAGCGGCGATCGCTTGACCACTCGCGAACAAGATCCCGGCACTGACTCCGAAACTGAGGAACGATCGAATCAAAGACATTTCAGCAACCCTAGAATTTGCACTATTCTTGACGACTCAGGGCGTAGAAAGATTCGCAAACAGCAATCATTCCCCCCAATGATAGAGCAGAGATAGAGCAGATCTCACAGGTTTCGTTCGCATTGCAGATAGGCTTTTGTTGTGCTTCGCGACTCGACATGAGCTTTCAAGGACTATCATTCAGACATAATCGATCGTTCGGGATAAGGGAACGGGAGCGATCGCGAACTTGGGCTACTTTTCCGGTACGATCGAGCCTTCAGCATTCAGGACAAGACATGGGCAGTACATTTGGGCATTTATTTCGGATCAGTACCTTTGGCGAATCGCATGGCGGCGGTGTTGGAGTTGTGATCGATGGTTGTCCTCCATTAATTGAACTTTCTGCTGAAGAGATTCAAACTGAACTCGATCGTCGTCGTCCAGGTCAAAGCAAGATTACGACTCCGCGAAATGAAGCGGATCACTGTGAGATTTTGTCGGGCATTGTAGATGGCAAAACGTTAGGAACCCCGATCGCGATTCTAGTTCGCAACAAAGATCAGCGATCGCAGGATTACAGTGATATGGCGGTGAAGTATCGCCCTTCTCATGCAGATGCCACTTACGATGCTAAGTATGGCATTCGAGCCATTGCGGGCGGAGGACGGTCATCTGCACGAGAGACTATCGGACGAGTGGCAGCGGGTGCGATCGCGAAGAAAGTACTTCAGCAATCGGGCGTGGAAATTGTCGCTTATGTAAAACAGATTAAACACCTTGAAGCCGCGATCGACCCTAACACCGTCACGCTAGCGCAAGTTGAAAGTAATATTGTCCGCTGCCCGGATGCCGATTGTGCCGAACAGATGATTGATCTGATTCAGCAAACGGGAGGACAAGGCGACTCGATCGGGGGCATCGTCGAATGTGTGGCGCGGCGGGTTCCGATAGGATTGGGTGAGCCTGTGTTTGATAAATTAGAGGCGGATCTAGCGAAAGCGGTGATGTCTTTGCCAGCAACAAAAGGATTTGAGATTGGCTCAGGGTTCGCGGGAACGCGGATGACGGGCAGCGAACACAACGATGAGTTCTATCGCGATGAAACAGGCAAGATTCGCACCGTGACAAATCGATCGGGCGGCGTGCAAGGCGGCATTTCAAACGGCGAAGATATTGTAATTCGAGTTGCGTTTAAGCCGACTGCCACCATTCGTAAAGAACAAAAAACCGTGACCAATACGGGCGAGGAAGTGACTTTAGCAGCGAAAGGGAGACACGATCCCTGTGTGTTGCCGCGAGCCGTGCCGATGGTTGAAGCGATGGTGGCGTTGGTGTTATGTGATCATTTGCTGAGACAGCGGGGACAGTGCGGTTAGTTGCGTTGACCGATGCGATCGCACCCGCACAACGCTCAGCTTGATCGGCTGAGTTTGCGCGCCTCGCTGTCGATTCGACTCCGGACTTCTAAATTTGCGATGCCGTTTACCCGCAATCCGTAGCGAGATTGGAACTGTTGAACGGCAGCTTGGGTCGCAGCATCGTAGTATTGTGCGATCGCAAAGTTGCTTCTTAAAACGACTCGCAAGCTATTCCGCAGATTTCGCACGACTTCAGAAAACTTCTCCTCGGTCGCACGATTGATCGCTCCTGTTTCTGACAGTCCGTAGAGTCGTTGAAGGTCGCGAATTGCCCGAACTGCCGATGGATCGCTTAAAGAGGCTTGGCGATTGATGTCATAGCCGAACCCGAATAAGATTGCTTTGATCTCAGACTCGGTATAGATGCTCAACTGTGTCGGTGCGACGGGTGCGCTGGGTGCGATCGGACTTGTAGGAGTCGATCGCGGTTCGGCATCGGTGAGAATGTTGTTTAATTTTTGGCGGGTTTCCAGGGTGGCAGTGCCTGTGACAGGTAAACGATTCTGCTGCTGAAATTGTTTGACTGCTGCTTCAGTTTGTCTGCCATAAAACTGAGTAATGGGCAGTTGGGGAGACGGCTTTACGGCGCGATTTAAGCCGGATTGCAGCGATCGCATAATATCAGCGGCGAGATCTTGAGTGGGAAAGTTCAGCGTTCCATCAACCGGGAGCCGAAATTGGACTTGAAACCCTCGAATGGCTTGTTGCGCGACCGGATCGGTAATCGAAGCCGTTAGCGGCACAGCATAGCCCAACCCATTGAGTACAGAAATGAACTGTGCGGCATCATAGTCTTGCGATCGCGCTGCGTTTGCAGGGTGACTCATGACGATAACTGCTGCACTTCCCCACACCACTCCAGAAATCAGTCTTGCGTTCCACATACCGTTTTGCCTTTTTATCTGAAGAAATTATCGCGCGTTTTATGTTGTCGTGCTGCGTTTACGAGGAGGGATTAATGGATCAATCATGATTCGCTGATTCCTATGACTTATTCGTTTCGGATTGCTGATTTGCCAGAGAGCGAACGCCCCCGCGAACGGCTGATCGCTCAAGGGGCAAAAACACTTTCTACCGCAGAACTGTTAGCGATTTTACTCAGTACTGGAACCGGAAAGCTTTCAGCAGTTGGATTAGGAGAGTACATGATTCAGGAATTGGGTCAGCATCAGCGAGATCCATTGAGTGCCTTGCGAGAAGTGAATGTGCAGGAGCTTACAAAAGTTCCAGGAGTCGGAACCGCAAAGGCAACCACGATTTTAGCAGCGATCGAACTCGGAAAGCGGGTCTACCAGTCGCGCCCTCCTGAAAAGACGGTGATTGATGATCCAAACGTTGCAGCAGCAGCTTTGAGCCATGAACTGATGTGGCAATCCACCGAACGCTTTGCCGTGTTGATTTTGGATGTGAAGAATCGACTGATTGCCACGCAGGTGATTACGATCGGCACGGCAACCGAAACGCTGGCACATCCTCGCGAGATTTTTCGAGAGATTATTCGACAAGGCGGAACCAGAGCGATCGTGGCGCACAATCATCCTTCTGGCAATACGGAGCCGAGTGCAGAAGACATGACGCTAACTCGCCAACTGCTCGAAGGTGCTCGATTTCTCGGTATTCCAATTTTGGATCATTTGATTTTGGGGAACGGAACGCATTTAAGTTTGAGACAAACCACTTCGCTTTGGAATGAGGTTCCGCAAGGAGTTTAATCGTTTGTTTTGATTCAAGGTATCTTGATCGCGATCGCCAAAAGATTGAGCATTGAAAGCGCGATCGCAGAAACTCTACCGCGATCGATTTGAGCCATTAGGTGGACTGAAGCTGCATGTTCTTGAATGTTTGATCGTCGGTCTAACAAATTGCTGCCGAAATGTTCAATTTTGGCTTGAACTGATAACGCGATCGAAATCGAATTTAAGATCTCAATCACTGTATTTTATCGTTCAAGTCTGATTTGTTAGATTTCAAGTCTGACTTGTTAGATCTCAAAGCAAAAAGAAAACACCTTCAGAAAAAGTACGGAAAAATAAGCGAGGTTTCGTCCAAAGCAGTTGTTTTTTCTGTGGATTTTGCGCCTGCGATTCTCACACTTGATTGTTTAGCTTGGATGCAAATCTTCAAAGCGAAACCATGAAAGAACCCAAAACTTCGCCCATATTAGCGAAAGCAACTGCCCGACTGCGCGGCTTGAAAGCGATCGATCCTGCGCTAGACTTTGGCAACGATCGCAATGTCACCTCACTCAGCTTGCTGACCGACAAACTGCAACATCAATTGGACAAACACAATGATCTGATTAAATCGATCGAAGCGAGCAGAAACGACTTGAAAGAGTTGGAGAAGCAGGTGAGCGAACTATCCAGCCAAATGCTCAAAGGCGTAGAATTTATGTACGGTCAAGACAGTCCTGAATATGAATTGGCAGGCGGCGTGAAAACGAGCGATCGCGTTCGTAAGAGTCGGATTACTCGCTTGAAATCAGCCGCCGACGATCGTCCGATGAACAATTCCAAAACCGCTTAAGCAAGTCCATGAATTGTGATGCCGATTCTATTTCTTGTCAGATTAAGAGCAGCGATCGCGTCACAATTCACCGAGGATTTTGACCCTTAGTCTCTGCGCGAAACTCGTCATGTGGCGGATTAATCTGTGAAATCAGGAGCGCATTTCGGAAGTCGTAGTAAAGACAACTCGCGACTTCCAACAGGCACACCGCCTATCGACATTCGGCAGTCTCGTTACGCTTTGCAATCGATCGATACAGCGTATCTCTCTGGCATCAGGTCGATCGCATCGCTCGATCGCCCGTTGCAACGTCTCGACTTCCATCCAAGTTCCTCCGATCGCGCCTGCCGGGAGAATGATGTGTGCTTCCAACGCAATCCGAACTTTGCGTATTGCTGATTTTCACCGCTTGAGATTACCCGCTTGTAGACAAATAATCCGTGTTCGCCCTGATTGCACGATACGATAGAGACAGTTCTCAGAGAATTGGGTTATGACTTCAGCACCTGAACAAGCAACCATTGTGCGGTCAGAGCGGGGACTGACGATCGCAGGAACCCGTATCGCTGTTGACGACGTAATGGACTATTTCATCGCTGGCTATCCTGCGAAACTCATTCGCGAGAAGCTCTGTCTCACAGATGCTCAAGTTAATGCTGCGCTTTCTTACATCAAAGTGCATCAAACTGAAGTCGAAGCTGAGTATCAACAAGCTTTGCACCTCGCAGAAGACAATCGACAGTATTGGGAGGAACGTAACCGAGAACACTTTGCTCGTCTTGCTAACATGACTCCGAAGCTGGAGAAAGCCGCGATTCGTGCCAAACTTCAAGCTTGGAAAGACAGGCTTGAATCTAAGATATGAATTTTCTGATCGACTACAACTTAAGAGGGCAAGCAACATTACTTTGGGGCACAATCGCGGCTGAAGGATGGCTTGAACTGATGCCGATTCGCTTTGTAGGGTTTGAGGAGGTCGGCTTGCTCGAAGACAGCAGCGATCGTTGGGTATGGCAAGTCGCTCAAGACAATCAGATGATCCTCTTGACCGCAAACCGAAATATGAAGGGAGAGGGTTCGTTAGAGCAAGTCATTCGGGAAAACAATGCCTTGCGATCGCTGCCCGTTGTGACGATCGGCAATAAAGAACGTCTTGATGAGCAAAATTATCGTGAACGCTGCGCCAGTCGTTTGGTTGAGATTCTATTAGAGATTGAGAATTATAGAGGAGTAGGTCGGGTCTATCTTCCCTAACCTTTCGCGTAGCGATCGCAGCTAAAAGTTTCACGGTTAAGCGACGATTTAGCCAATCGCTAAAGTGGCGATTTCAAAGCTCTACGTTGCGTGTCTTTATCCTGAGTTGGCAAATACCAGACTGCACCTCGTCTATCAACCTTGAACGGTCTCCTGATGCTTTGCAATCGATCGATACAGCGTATCTCTCTGGGCATCAGGTCGATCGCATCGCTCGATCGCCCGTTGCAACGTCTCGACTTCCATCCAAGTTCCCCCGATCGCGCCTGCCATTGTCCAGTATGCCTAGATCACTGTGCCGCGCGGTGAAGCAGAGCTAAACTTGAAAATCAGTAAATGGATTATAGACTGCAACTTCTGACACTTGAAAGTCTGTAACGTTGCGAGTTGCAACACAGAGATCGTGTAAAGCTGCTGTTGCTGCGATAAAGAGATCGGGCTGGCTGTATGTATATCCTTGTTTTCGCCCCTTTTCAATCATTTGTCGCCATTTAAGAATCACGTCTTCATCTACCGCTAAGATTCGATCGCGAAACCAGGGTCGCAACGTACCTTCTAGCCATTGAACTAATTCTTCACGGAAAGCTAGATCATCTGCCCGTTCGATCCCAAAGCGAATCTCTGCCAGCGTAATAGCACTGAGATAAAACGATCGCGGAGATTGGCAATCAGCCCATTGCTTAACCGTGGGATGGCAGTTCGGTTTGCGAAGTTCAGAAATGATGTTCGTATCTAGTAACCAGCCTTTCATAACTCGACATCGCGAATCGCAGCCTTGGTACTAGATTGTTCAAAGTTCAAGCGACTGAGCGGAGATTGAGAAAGCAATGTGTGTAAGTTCGGCTGTTCTAACAAAGGCAACAGCTTTGCAAACTCTTCAGCGGAGATCACCACGACTGCATCTTTTCCTCGTACCGTAATGCGCTGAGGGTTTTGTTCCTGCGCGAGTCGAACGACTTCACTCAAGCGAGCTTTAGCATCTTCTAGTTTCCAGTTCGGATAGTGATCGAGTGAGGATGAGTTAGAAGGCATTGTCATACCTAACTAGGATGGGTCAGATCCTAGTTTAATCCCGAATCAAACCTAGAACGCGGCAGATCATACCCAAAGTCCCGCAGAATCGGGGATTCTAAGGAGCGAGGATCGGTCACATTCACACATCAATGGGGGATGACTTCAGAAGTTCAGTCTATTTTGCAGTGAGTTTCTCAAGAGATGTTTTCGCGATCGTTCACTTTGTCAACGTCTTGAAACTCGTCTGAGGCTGATGCTTTGCAATCAATCGATACAGCGTATCTCTCTGGGCATCAGGTCGATCGAGCGCTGCGATCGCCCGTTGCAACGTCTCGACTTCCATACAAGTTCCCCCGATCGCGCCTGCCATTGTGGTGATATGTTCTTCCATCAGCGTTCCGCCGATATCATTACAGCCCCAATTCAACGCTTCTATCGCTCCAGGAAGTCCCAACTTGACCCAACTCGGTTGATGGTTTGAGATCCAGTTGCCGAGATAGATTCGCGCCACCGCCGTCAGCAACAGCGCATCAGATAAGATCGGTTGATCGTGTCCGACTCGACGACGCAGCGGTTTCGGAGCCTCTTGCCCGACAAACGGCAGCAAAATAAACTCTGTGATTCCAACCTGTCCCGATCGCTGGGCAGACTGTTGTAGCGATCGCAGCTTCTCTAAGTGCTGAATCTGCTGTTCCGGCGTTTCAATGTGCCCCGACAGCATCGTACTCGTCGTTGGCACACCTTGTTCATGAGTGGTTCGCACAATCTCGATCCAGGTTTCAGCATTAATCTTTTCAGGACAAAGAATTTTGCGGACTTGATCATCTAACACTTCCGC
>DATJEM010000345.1:0-3735 GCA_035496615.1 Leptolyngbya sp. | reverse complement strand
TAGCAGAATGGGTGTTTGATAACCGAGCGATCGAACTTGGCGGCACAGATCAATCCCGTTCAGTTTGGGAAGCATGATATCGAGAACAATCAAGTCGTACTCGAAAGCCTCGATCATCGCTAAACCTGCTTCCCCATCTGCCGCAACTTCTACCGCATAGTTTTGGTGGGTGAGAATTTCGGTGAGCGTATAAGCTATCGCTTCATTGTCTTCGATCGCAAGAATTCTCATAGGCGCAATCTCGCTAATCACCACTCTCTTCTTCATTGTGAGTATGAAGTTATTTTGCCTGTGATGAGTGCAACGTTTATTTACATCGCTCAATCTCGAATCTAAAAGCTATATATGATTGAGACAAGTATCTGGCGACAGATGTAATGAGGAAATGGCTTCCTCACAAATTGATCAACTTTCTTATTTACGCTTGGAGTACTGCGCTGCGATCGATAAAATGTTTTTAGGAGAAGGATGATGTCTACGAAAGCCCGCATTCAAACGATCATGGATGTTCCCAAAAAAGTCATCGGCTACATCTCTGATGCAGTGACGCGCATCTTTGGAACGAGCGACGATGACTATCCTAAAACAGGAGTGCAGCCTTTTGAAGGGGAGCCGAATGAAGAGAAACATCTCTAAATAGAAACTCTCAATAGAAACAGATCTGCACGAAAGTAGCAGTACTATCGAAGCCGTCTTAGATGCTTCTAAAAGGTAGATTAAACGATTTTGAGTCTGCTAATCAAAGTATAGGGGCGACCGAATGATTGATAACACCCTAGCGTCTTCGATCGTCAATCAGACCTTTGGATTCATCGGATTGCTAAACCTCGACGGCATGCTTGTAGAAGTGAGCCAGTCAGCGTTAGACTATCTTGGTGTGTCGCTAGAACAGGTGCAGGGGAAACCCTTCTGGCAAACGCCCTGGTGGACTCACGATCCTGAACAACAACAGCAATTACGCCGCGCGATCGACGAAGCCAAAACTGGAAAGTTGGTGCGTTGCGAAGTGACGCATCAGAACTCTGACGGTTTGCGGGAAACCTTTGACTTCTCGATTAAACCGCTTAGAACTGAAACTGGGCAGATCAGTTTTCTGATTTGTGAAGGTCGAAACATTGATCAGTATCAACAACGATTACAGAAAGATTATGCGGCGCTAGAAGCGCGGATGGTAGAGCGTGCCGCCGAATTACTTCAGATCAATCAACAACTGCAAGCGGAAATTCAAGCCCGTCAGCAAGCACAAATCGAACGCCAACAGTTGCTCGACCAAGCGCTTGCGGCTTCGGCAGAGGCAGAAGCTGCAAAAACTCAAATCACGCATCTTCTGGAGAGAATCACGGATGGATTTTTGGCGATCGATCGAGACTGGCGATTCATCTATCTCAATCCTCAAGGCGCAAAAATTTTGCAGCGGAATGCTGCTGAACTGCTAGGCAAAAATGTGTGGGAAGAATTTCCGGAAGCGATCGGCTCTTCATTTTATCGAGAATATCATCGAGCCATTGCCGAACAAGTTCGCATTCGATTTGAAGAATTCTATCTTCCGCTGAATATCTGGCTTGGCGTGACGGTTTATCCTTCCGATGATGGGATATCTGTTTACTTTCAGGACATCAACGCGCAGAAGCAGGCAGAAGCAACCTTACGAGAAAGCGAAGAACGCTATCGATCGGTCGTGGCATCGCTTCAGGAAGGCATTGTGGTGCAAAACGCCGATTCGACCATCTTGACCTGCAACGAGAGCGCCGCAGAGATTTTGGGACTGTCGCAAGACCAATTGGTGGGACGAACTTCGATTAACTCCCAATGGCACACGATGCACGAAGATGGCTCCCCCTTTCCTAGTGACACTCACCCATCGATTCTGACGCTGCAAACGGGTCAACCTTACTCAAACGTGATCATGGGTGTTTATCAGCCAAATGGCACGCTGAGATGGCTGTCCGTGAATTCTCAACCTCTGTTTAATTCAGGAAACTCTTCCCCGGATGGAGTTGCTGTCTCTTTTGCAGACATCACCGATCGCAAACGCGCCGAAGAGCAAATTCGTCAGCAGGCGGCACTGCTAGATGTCACCACCGATGCGGTCTACCTAAAAAGTTTAGAAGGCACAATTCTCTATTGGAATGGAGGCGCAACGCGGATGTATGGTTGGTCAGCCGCCGCCGCGATCGGACAAAACGCCCATGAGCTATTTCGGATTGAAGCCGCTCAACTAGAAACCGCTTATCAAACCACGATAGAGCAAGGCAGTTGGCAGGGCGAACTGTTTAAAACAAATCAGACAGGTCAAACAATTTTAGTCATTAGTCGATGGGCACTGATGCGCGATCTGATCGGACAGCCACAAGCCATTCTCACCGTCAGCACCGATATTACCGAGCAAAAGCAACTCGAAGCTCAGTTTCTGCGTGCCCAACGGCTTGAAAGTATCGGAACGCTTGCCAGTGGGATTGCCCACGATCTCAACAACATTCTGACTCCTGTGCTAGCAGTCGCTCAATTGTTGCCGCTAAAACTTCCAAACTTAGATGAATCGAATCAGCGATTGCTAGAAATTTTGCAGTCTAATGCTAGACGGGGCGGCGAGTTAGTTCAGCAGATTCTATCGTTTGCGCGGGGAACAGTGGGGCAAAGTACAACGCTGCAAGTTGGACACCTGCTTTCAGAAGTTGCCAAAATTGCTAAACAGACCTTTCCTAAATCGATCGAGATTTCCACTCACATTCCCACAAGCGAGCTTTGGGTGTTGAAAGCTGACCCGACTCAGTTGCATCAGGTGATCATGAATCTCTGCGTCAATGCGCGGGATGCCATGCCCAATGGCGGCAGCTTGACGATCGCGGCAGAAAATCGCTCGATCGATGAAAGCTTTGCGCGAATGCACCTGAAGGCTCAAGTCGGTCAGTATGTGATGATTACCATCGCTGACACAGGAGTAGGAATTCCACCCGATGTGTTAGAGCGGATCTTTGAGCCATTTTTTACCACGAAAGAAGTTGGTCAAGGCACGGGACTAGGATTATCAACCGTCAATACCATTCTCAAAAATCACGGCGGCTTTGTGGATATTTCCAGCGAAGTTGGCATCGGAACCCGCTTTAGGATTTATCTGCCGACCTCAGTGCAAATCGAAACACAGGCTCCAGCAGCAACTGCGACATACAGAGGCAAAGGCGAACTGATTCTGGTGGTCGATGATGAACCAACCATTCGAGAAACGACGAAAGCTTCGCTGGAACTCTATGGCTACAGAGTTTTAACCGCGATCGATGGGATTGATGGCATTGCCCAATACGCGGAACATCAGCACGAGATTGCGGCAGTGTTATTGGATTTGATGATGCCCCTGTTTAATGGGTTTTCTCTCATTGCCGTTTTGCAAAAGATGAATCCCCAAGTTCACCTGATCGCGATGAGTGGATTGGAGTCCCATCAGACGATCGCCCGCAGCAGCGATCGCGTTCAAGCTTTTCTCGCCAAGCCTTTTACCACAGAAGAGCTACTTCACGCTCTGCAACGATCGCTGTCTCAGGTTTGACCCATCTTTCCATTTCATCGGATTTCACCCGTTAAGCTTTGCTCTAACCAGTCGAAAATTTGGCTCAACTGGCTCAACGTGACAAGCCCGTACTGCCAAAGAATCATCGGTAACAAACTGGGGGCTTGCTCAGGATGTCGCAGTGCCAGCCGAATATCTGCCGCAGGAAGGGCTAAATCTCGACGCAAAAA
>DATJEM010000344.1:0-5935 GCA_035496615.1 Leptolyngbya sp. | reverse complement strand
CCAATCAAAGCGCCGCCATACCGCGCCGTGTAGCCTTCATGCCGATGTACGTAGCGAGTAAAGTCGCGATACGATTCGTCCCATTGCCAGAAGTTTCCTTCATTCATGCTGTAAATTGCGCCATGATTGGGAACTCGAATATTTTCATCTGCCAAGATGAATTCGCCCAAACTCGGATCAAGCACGAAGGAATGAACGCCGTTGCCGATCGAGTAAACCAGCATCGTACTCGGCCCATACAGAATGTAGCCTGCGGCAATCTGGTTACGACCGTTCTGTAACAAATCCGTTGCCTTGCCATCCGCATCTTCGCCTTCTTGCTGCCGAATCGCAAAGATTGACCCAACATTGATGTTGATATCGACATTCGAGGAACCATCGATCGGGTCATACAGCAAGGTATAGCGACCGATCGGGCAGTTTTCGGGAATGTAATAAGGATCGTCCATTTCTTCCGAAGCCAGACGACACACTAAGCCGCTCTGCTTGAATACAGAAATAAAGACTTCGTTGGCATAGAGATCCATGCGTTTGACGGATTCGCCCTGAACGTTGGTGTCGCCCGTAAAGCCCAAAACGCCTTCCATTAAGCCAGCACGACTGAGACGACGAGCGATCAGCTTTCCAGCAAGAGCAATCCGCGACATGATGGCGCTGAGATCTTGGGCATCGGCTGAAAAGCTATTGAGTTGCGCCAAGACATGACGCGATAGAGTCGTGCAATCACGATCGAGAGCCGAATCGCGATCGATCGACAGAGGATGAGCATCGACCATTCCAGTTTCCTCCCTGAAAATCAGGGTTTTCACATTCACACCCTTTCAGCATATTGAGCCTAGAGGTGCGCTTGCTTCTATCTTAGGAAAGCATTTCGAGAACGGAGCGTTCTTTAAGACCAACTATAGAAAGTCGCGATCAAGAAGTGAGCGATGATACAAAGCGGAGTAAATGCAAAGTAAATCAGGTTTTGTCAAGGAGTAATTGCAGTAATTCGGTGGGGCGATCGATCAAAAAATCGGGACGATTTTCGCGCAAAATTTTGGCAGAATTTAAGCCCCAAGTTGCCGCGATCGAGCGAACTCCGCTGCCTTTTGCCGCTTCAATATCGCGAGTTTCATCACCCACGTAGTAAATTTGGCAATGCTGTAATTTTTGCTGTCGAATCAGTTTTTGGATCAATCGACTTTTACCAAATACTGCATAGTTGGCGAACGTCACATCAAAGACCGAAACGAGGTTTTGAATTCTGAGAAATTCATCAATGTTTTTAACAGAATTTGTCGAGACAATTCCCAAGAAATAGCCTCGCTGTTTGAGTTCTAGCAAGGTTTCTTTCATTCCGGGAAAGAGTTGAAGATAGGGGATTTCTCGATTGAATTCTTGAGTGAAGCGACGAATTAACCAAGGCAACCGCCAAACGGGAATCCGCGATCGCTTCAGGGCTTCTCTTGATCCCAGTTTTTTCAATTCTTCTAATGTTTCTTCATCAAATGGAGGAAATCCAAATTCAGCCGCTAATCGATTAGTAATTGTAATCCCAGCGCTGAGGCTATCGACGATCGTGCCGTCAAAATCAAACAAAACAACTTTCACAGGCGAGGTTCAAAAACGAAATAAGATTAATTTTTAGTTACAGTTCAATCAACTTTGATGTCAATCCAAGATACATTTCTCAGAATCTTCTAATCTAAAGGCATAGGAAATTATAGCGCTACATTTTTCTACTATTTTGACATCTTAATCAATTGCGAGGAACTTTGTTATGTCGCAACATCATGCTGCTGAATTCTTTAAAGCTGTTCACAAGGATCACGCGCTCAAGGTTCGGCTACAAGCGATGAGCGATCGCGAATCATTTGTCAAACTTGCAAGCGATCACGGCTATAGAATCACAGAATCAGAAGTCGAGGATCTAGTCGATCGTTTACCTGAATCCGAACTTGCTGCTTTGTTCAATCCTGGAGTGGGAGAGCGGCAGCGGTTGATCCCTCGATAAAAGTTTTGATATGTTTTGACATTGAGAACTCTGAGTTTTAGCAACTTGGAGTTCTTGCGATCGTCGAAATTCCGCTCTCCAAAATGGGATAAGCTTAGTTCCGACTCTCTCCAGTTGGATTCATGCGCTACTGCTCTTCTGCTCTGCTCGCTGGCTTGCTCTTGATAACCGGATGCACCGCTCAAGAAGCCACAAAATCTTCAACCTCTGCAACTCCTCAGCCGCCAGCAGAGAGTCGTCTTGTTCCGGCGAT
The DNA here is from genome assembly GCA_035496615.1 of Leptolyngbya sp. GTDB lineage: Bacteria > Cyanobacteriota > Cyanobacteriia > Leptolyngbyales > Leptolyngbyaceae > Leptolyngbya. Next base: position 3,686 of record DATJEM010000344.1, on the reverse strand, counting down.
CCCGACCGCGCCGCTGGCACTCCCGCCTACGACCCCCGATCCAACCACCAGCGCGATCGTCCAAAAATATCTCAATCAACTCGGCTATCCTCAATCATTTCAAGGAGTCTGGATTCAGTCGGACACCGCGCTACTTGCCAATCATCAAGGGACAACTCCGCTTTCTGCGGCATCGCTAACCAAAGTTGCAACGTCTCTCGCGGCACTGCAAACCTATGGAGTGGATCACCGATTTGAGACGGTGATTGGCACGGATGGAACCGTTGAGAATGGCGTGGTCAAAGGCAATTTGATGGTTCAGGGCAGCAATGATCCCTTTTTCGTTTGGGAAGAGGCGATCGCGCTTGGAAACACCTTGAATCGATTGGGAATCAAACAAGTTACGGGCGATCTGATCGTGACGAGTGGTTTTTTCATGAATTTCGAGACCGATTTGGGCAAAGCAGGCACATTGTTCAAGCAAGGATTGAACTCGAAAACTTGGTCAACCGAAGCGATCGAACAATATCAAACGCTTCCCGCTGGCACTCCAAAACCTGAAATCACGATCGCAGGCACCGTCAAAGCGGTCACCACTCCACCGAAATTCACCCCGATCGCTCGACACAAATCCTTGCCGTTAGCGGAACTCTTGAAAAAAATGAACCGCTTTAGCAATAACGCAATGGCAGAAATTATCGCAAGCTCGATCGGGGGCGCAAAAGTGGTGTCATTCAAAGCAGCACAGGCAGCAGGCGTTCCGCAAACTGAAGTGATTCTCGTCAACGGTTCAGGGCTATCTCCTGAAAATCGCATTTCTCCGCGGGCAGTCTGTTCGATGTTTCTCGCGATCGACCGACTGCTTAAACCTGTGAACATGACGATCGGAGATATTTTCGCGATCGTTGGTACAGATGAAGGCATTCTCGAAAAGCGAAAATTGCCGATCGGACTCGTGACAAAATCGGGCAGTTTGAACGAAGTCAGTGCCTTAGCGGGAGCATTACCGACGAGTCAAAAAGGAGTCGTTTGGTTTGTGATCATGAACGGGGGCGGCGCGAATTTAGAAGGATTTCGGGCAGGACAGGAAACGCTGGTGAATACGCTGGCGACGCAATGGGGCAGAGTGACCACGGTTCCGGCTGAAATTGCGGCGAATCGAGATCGAGCCAATCTGAAATCTGTAACCGAAAAAGCAAATTAGAAGGCTCTGAGATCGGTTGATAACAGTTAAATGACCTCATTGATTGATGCAATCATTAGCTGGTGACTCATCAACTTCACAGGGCAAAAAACTAACCTTCGATGCCAAATCTGTCATACAACATTCTTCTCAATACGTCGCTACCCCGTTCTACAAATTCATTTTCGGTTTCAAGTTCTGATGGCTCACCCATACAATCACTAAATTCGGAGATGAATGCTTTATCTCGAACTAGATTAGAAACCTCTTCTGCAAACTTTTGTTTCTTGTCGCTCGGAGTTACAAGTGGAGCCAAGAGGCTACCGACTGCTAACGTTAGAGAAACTTGAATCGCTGAAATCGACTTATCGAACGATGGCAAAGATCGAGTGGGCGACTCCTCCGCCTCATCCATAAACTCTTTAAATTTGCTCATGACCTGATCTCATTTTTACTTTTCCACTGTCTATAAAAGGCGCGAAGCATCTCTTTAAATGCTTCGGTGATTGCTTCAATAATCAGACGTTTTGTTTTCTCATCTAGGTGATCCAATAGTTGCCAGAACCATTTGAACAATTTAGACATCAGAGTGATCATCACTGTCCGTCCCGCGAATGACCTTGATATAGTGCCCCACAGCTAATCGGGAGCTACTTAGTTCTAATTTCCTTTGACTGTAAAACGGTTGCAGCAATTGATCGCAAGCAATCTAGAACCGGAGTAGCTTGCCGAAGTGTCTAAATACATACGCGGCATGAGTCAGTTAAAGGTGTCAGCGACTCGCTAAAGTTGTGGCGGATTGCGATCGAGCCTTACAGTGAAGAGAGAAGATTCAAAATAAGCATCATGACTGAGTTTCATACGGTTCGGGTCTATCATCGCCAAAAGAATAAGTTTTATACCTTTGAAGTGCCGAGCGATCGCTACATCCTTCAAAGCGGCGAATCTCAAGGAGTCGAACTGCCGTTTTCCTGTCGCAATGGAGCCTGTACCACTTGCGCCGTTCGCGTTCTTTCTGGGCATCTAGAGCAGCCCGAAGCGATCGGATTGTCGCCGGAACTGAAGCGGCAAGGCTACGCGCTCTTATGCGTCAGCTATGCGCGATCGGACATCGAAGTGGAAACACAGAACGAAGATGAAGTCTATGAACTTCAGTTTGGACGCTATTTTGCTAAGGGTCGGATCAAGCGGGGACTACCGCTAGATGAGGAATAAACAATGAGTATCACGATCGCCAAATGGACATTAGACGAATATCACCAAATGATCGAAGCGGGGATTTTAGACGATTGCCGAGTAGAACTATTGCGAGGAGAAATTGTTGAAATACCCCCAGAAGGAGAACCTCATGCTTACGGCACGACTGAAACCCGCGACGATTTGAGCGCTTTACTCGGAGAGGTTGCCAAAATTCGGGAGGCAAAACCGATTACCTTGCCGAACCACTCCGAACCAGAACCAGATATTGCAGTCGTTCAGCCGCTTGGGCGAGAATATCTCCTGCATCATCCTTATCCTGAAAACGTCTTTTGGCTAATCGAATACTCGAATTCAAGTCTCAGCAAGGATTTAGAGATTAAGCGCAAACTTTATGCTGAAGTTGGAATTCTTGAGTATTAGGTTGTAAATCTCAAGCAATCGCAGCTAACAATCTTTCGCGAGCCGCAGAATGGCGATTATGGTTCTGAAGAGGTTCTAACGACCGGAACGATCGCAACGATCGCGTTTCCAACTATCTCAATTTCAGTTGATCGAATTCTTAACGGTTAAGCCGAACGATGAAGCTGACGTTCTCGAATGCGATCCAGAGAACCGATCGGAATGGCAGAAATGAGCTGACGAGTATAAGGCGTTTGCGGTTGGTTGTAGATCGCATCAGCGGTGCCAATTTCTTCAATTTTGCCGCGATTCATCACGATAATTCGATCGCTCATGAATTTGACAACGCTTAGATCATGCGAAATGAAAATGTAAGTTAAACCAAATTCAGACTGCAATTCTTTCAGCAAATTCAACACTTGCGCTTGAACCGAGACATCCAGTGCAGAAACGGATTCATCACAGATAATAAATCGGGGATTGAGTGCCAGCGATCGCGCAATACAAACCCGCTGCCGCTGACCGCCAGAAAATTCATGCGGATAGCGCTTCACCCATTTCGGATCAAGTCCGACTCGCTGCAACAGATACTCATCTCGTTCTCGATTTTGTTTGCGATCGCCGCGTCCATAAATCGTGAGCGGTTCCATCACCGCGTCTCCAATATTCATGCGCGGATCGAGCGAACTGTAGGGATTTTGGAAAATAATCTGGATATCGCGCCGCAGTTGGCGCACCCGATTTTTGGACAGCGTGAGGATGTTTTCCTGGTCAAAGAAAATCTTTCCCTGCTTCGGGTCGATTAATCGGATCAACGTTCGTGCCAGCGTCGATTTACCGCAGCCCGATTCGCCCACGAGTCCCAGCGTTTCGCCCGGATACACATCGAACGAAACATCATTCACCGCCATTGTGTAGCGTTTAG
>DATJEM010000343.1:0-3308 GCA_035496615.1 Leptolyngbya sp. | reverse complement strand
TGAAGTTCAACGGGCGTTAATTTGTAGTGAGCGTGACCGCCAATATTTTCGGGTAGACCTGCGTTGGGAATGCAAGAAACGACAAACGGCGCGTTTTCAGTTAAGTATTTAATATGCTCTGCCATGCGATCGGGTCCGGTCGCGCAGTTCAAACCGAGAATGTCGATCGGATATGGCTCCAAAATCGCCAAAACGCCGCTAATATCCGTCCCCACTAGCATCGTGCCCTGGACTTCCATTGTGACGGAAACCATCAGCGGACGACGATCGCCTTTTTTCACAAACACCGCTTCTACTGCATTCAACGCCGCTTTGATTTGCAGAACGTCTTGGCAAGTTTCGATGATAAACAAATCCACACCGCCATCAAACAAACCTTCTGCCTGAACGGTAAATGCCGCTTTCAAATCGTCGTAAGTGATGTGTCCCAGCGTTGGAAGCTTTGTTCCAGGGCCGATCGAGCCTGCGACAAATCGAGGCTTTTCGGGAGTCGAGAATTCTGCCGCACATTGTTTCGCGAGTTCTGCGGCTTTTTTGCTCAAGTCGTAAGCGATATCTTGCAGCCCATATTCTACGAGTACCAATGGACTGCTGCCAAAGGTATCAGTTTCGATCACATCTGCGCCTGCCGCGAGAAAATCTCGATGCACTTTCGCGATCGCCTCCGGCTTGGTATAAACCAAATATTCATTACAGCCTTCATACTCCGCTCCTCCAAAGTCTTCAGCGGTCAAATCCTGCGATTGGATACTGGTTCCCATTGCGCCATCGAAGACGAGAACCGGACGATCGGGGCTATGAAGGCGAGTCAAGAAGGCACTATTCATACGAGGTTTGACAACTAGACGATGATTGGAATAAAAGCTCTGAGTTTTCTTAAAGTTTTAGGGGGAATGTCTCTTAATCAAAAGCAGCTACCATGACATTTCACGATAGCTACATTTCTTAACTTTGACATCTTTATTTTAGTCTTGGAGATGACGTTTTATTCGATTTCGCGATCTAAAGACGATCGTAGAGTCAAACGATCGATTTAATCGATCGATCGCTTTTGGTGTTCCTCTTCAACAATTAGGCTTAACTAACGGCTCCCTTAAAATCGCATAAAAGAATCCGTAGCCCAGATTAGAACTACAGATTCTTGTTGCTCAAGCTGAAATCCCAAACTAGCGTGTTCCTGATCCTCCAGTGCGAACGGGTGGATCGTTCGGTTCCGGGTCGAAACTTGTATGCAATGGTTCAAAAAATGCGGGGCGGTCGGCGGAACTTGGCGCTCTTTCGACTTGCGGAGCGGGAGAACCTTTCACAACGGTCTTGGTTTCTGCCCGGACAGACTCTGTTTTGATCAATGAGAGTAATGCACTTAAAGCCAGAGTTGCTGTTAGTGCCATTCTTGAGAAAGTACCCATGTGCAGCAACCTATGAAGATAAAGCCTCGTTTCTGTTGACCTCCTGCACAATATTTTAAGTGATTCGGCTCAACAATCGCAGTGTTTATACGGTGGTTTCACCGCGACTTCATAGGATGAGTGAGATTGGTTTACGTACAAATACGTAGGGTATTGCGTGAAAACTGTTAAATTTCAACATTTGACAAGTCAATCCTTTCCTAGCTGAGGGACGGTCTGAGTAGATTCTGAGTATAGAACAATGTGCTTGAAGTCAAGCCGAAGTAGAATAATTCACTAATCTTTCAAGAAAACGGCTTGTAGCGTGAGCTTAACGACTAAATTTCGGTCATGATCCCGAAAATTCCTCTAATAATCAATATTTTGCCCGGTTTTCGTTCACAAAACATTACGAATTTTGACAACTGGCAACCATAGAGCGATCAAAGTTTAAGCGGTTAAGATAATTTCTATGACAAATGCGAAAACAAATGCGAAAAATCTGAAAGCAAGCCGAAATCGCAGCCTAGAACTGACGGAATTCGATCGCCAACGATTAAAGCCCAAATTGATTCCCATCAACAAAGCTCTATCTTATCTGCCTGTTGGCACGATTCAAGCCGATATTTTTACCGTTGCGGCTCTGCTGCCGGATAGGTTCGTAGATTTGTTAATTCTTGATCCGCCTTATAACCTGACAAAAAATTTCAACGGCTTTAAGTTTGAACGGCGTACAGTCGAAGCTTATACAGACTGGCTGGATGCTGCGATCGTCGCTTTAAAACCGCTGCTGAAGTCCACCGCATCGATTTACATCTGTGGCGACTGGCTTTCTTCCGCATCAATTTTTACCGTTGCTTCTGAGCATTTCACCGTTCGCAACCGGATTACTTGGGAACGCGAGAAAGGACGAGGCGCGAAAGCAAACTGGAAAAATGCCAGCGAAGATATTTGGTTCTGCACCGTTTCTAATGAATACACTTTCAATTTAGAAGCCGTGAAACTGAGGCGACGGGTGCTTGCGCCTTATCGAACGATCGACAAAGCTCCAAAAGATTGGGAAGTGACCGAGCAGGGCAATTTTCGCGATACGCATCCTTCCAATTTTTGGACAGACATCACGATTCCGTTTTGGTCAATGCCCGAAAATACTGAGCATCCGACGCAAAAAAGCGAGAAATCGATCGCAAAGCTGATTCTGGCAAGCTCAAATCCGGGTGATTTTGTCCTCGATCCCTTTGTCGGCAGTGGAACCACCTCGGTCGTGGCAAAAAAGCTCGATCGACGGTTTTTAGGCATTGATTTGAATCAAGAATACTGTCTATTAACCGAGCGCCGTTTGGAACTGGCTGAAACGGATAGAAAAATCCAGGGCTGGTCAGATGGCGTATTTTGGGAGCGCAATACGTTGAGAGAACAGCAAAAGCTGCAATCGCCCTCTAAAGATTAGAAAACACCGATCGCGGCTAATTGTTAAGCTCTGTTTCAACTTGCCGTACTGCGTAACAGATCAGCAAAATCCCCGTGGTAGGATTGCTCTCGTAGCTTTTAAGAAAATTGGGAGAAAACCTTTGACACTCCGGGTTGCTGTTGTAGGCGGTGGTCCTGCTGGTTCTTCTGCCGCAGAGACGCTCGCGAAAGCGGGAATTGAAACGTACCTCATCGAGCGTAAGTTAGACAACGTAAAACCTTGTGGTGGGGCAATCCCCCTCTGTATGGTGGCGGAGTTTGACCTGCCGGAAACGATCATCGATCGCAAAGTGCGAAAGATGAAAATGATTTCCCCGTCCAATGTCGAAGTCAGTATCGGTAGCACTTTAAAAGACGACGAATATATCGGTATGTGTCGCCGCGAAGTCCTAGATGGATTTATGCGCGATCGTGCCGTTGCTCTCGGTGCAAAGTTGATTAATGGAACGA
>DATJEM010000342.1:0-2687 GCA_035496615.1 Leptolyngbya sp. | reverse complement strand
GCTAAAGTCCAATCCTTTCTGCTGAAAAGCGTTCTGAACTTCGAGCATTCCATTGCGCGGTTCTGGAGTGCTACCCGATTTGGAAATCACAATCGCCAACGTTGTGTTTAATCGATCGCTCAATTTTGCCAACGTGCGATCGATTCCCGCTGGATCAGTGTTGTCAATGAAATGAATGGTTAAGGGTGGCGAATCTGACCCGAGTGCCTCTGCGACAAATTGAGGACCTAACGCTGATCCGCCAATGCCGATCGACAAAACATCGGTAAATTTTGCTGCATTAGGCGGATGAACTTTGCCCGAATGCACATCGCGAGTAAAAGATTGAATTGCCTCGATCGTTTCGACAATATCTTGCTTTAGCTCCTCATTTGGCGCGAGATCAGGATCTCTGAGCCAATAATGTCCGACCATACGATTTTCGTCGGGATTGGCGATCGCGCCCGCTTCTAGATCTTTCATTTGGGCAAACGCTTGCTCAAATTTGGGCAGCATTGTTTCGACAAAGCGATCGTCAAACCGCATTCGACTGATATCAAGATAAAGTGACAACCCCTCGTGATAGTACAGCCAGTCTTGATAACGTTGCCAAAGTGAAGCAGTCATACCCGTTGTCCCTCTATTTGTAACTCTGACTCGTGTTGCTCTGACCTAGTTTATAAGCGGTGGGTAAGTCGTGAGTCAGGAGACGAAAAGATTTAAGAAAGTCGATCGGTTTGAAGGACAAGGACGATCGAACAAAGTGCGCTTCAACCCGTACAATGGCTCAATCTCCGAACATTGCGAACGCCAAGCCAGAGACTCTAACCGTTTCAGAACAGAGATCGCGCTTGGATCGCTGCTATCCGAGCTTTGAGCAGCTTCGATCTGAACTGATTCCACAGTCCCGTGAGGGGTATCAGGCTCGATTAGATACGGGCGAATACTGCCTCGATCGCGACCCGCTAAAGGCGTAATGTTTCCCAATGAAACTAAATTATTGGCTGGGGCAGAATCCGCAAAAACTTAATAATCTGTCCAGTGACCTCGATGCTGATCAAGTAAGTGTCGATCGTAAATCGATATAAAATTTCGCTACTTTCGAGCGGCTGAAACTCTGGGAGATCTTGAAGCTGATTTGTTCTAAAGAATTCTTCAAACACAAATCGGTGCATTTTTTGCATTGCTGAGGCTTCTAAGCTTTTCAAGTCGATCAAAAAGGCTCGATCGTATCGAACTTACAATCGGGCAGGGAGAATCATGCCGCCCACAGACATCGTTTTGGTGGTTCTCATGATGCGGGTTTTATAGTGAGCGGGGCGCGGGTTGAATCAGCGGTAACAGTCGCAGGGCTTCTTCGCGAGTCAGCGTATCGCCCGGTTTATGAGTCCGTCGGGCATCTTCGATCGCTCTCAATAAATAGAAATCACAGTACGCCGTTTCTAGCACTGCCCAAAACTTTTCTAGCTCGGCATCCGATAGGCGATCGATTAAATGATGAGCGCGACTGCGATAAAGATTCATAAGTCGAATTGATCGAGTTTAAGAGGGGAGCAATCTATTTTTGAGAATGCCCATTGTTTCCGGCGAAATCGCCCGATTCTGGTAGGAACTGCCACAGATTGTGTTCCCGCTTACGGTAGGATTTCAATACCCTTGCAATGCAACGTTTATGCTGGATTACCTCTTTTCATTCGACTCTGGGCTAATTGGCTATCTAGTTTTTCTGATTGTGTCAGTTGCCATTTATGGAATCTTTAGCTTGGGGCTAAATCTACAATGGGGCTACACCGGATTGATCAATTTTGGTCATGTGGCGTTTATGACGGTGGGCGCTTATGCAACTTCAATCTTGACGCAATCGCAAGTGCCGATTTTGCTCGCGGTGTTGATTGGAGCCTTTTTAGCGGCGCTTTTAGGATTGCTGATGGGGTTTTCGACGCTGCGATTACGCGAAGATTATTTGTCGATCGTCACGATCGGAGTCTCCGAATTAGTCCGACTGGTGGCACTCAATGAAGCTTGGCTGACGAAGGGAGCTTTCGGCGTTCAGAATTATCCGCTGCCACTGGCTGAGTTTCGTCCAACCGTTGGGACGCGAATCGGGATGATTGCGATCGTCACTCCCATCTTTGCCTTTGTCGTCTGGAGACTCGCTCAACAGTTGATGGTGAAAGCGAAAAAGCATCAGGTTTTAAGTGCGATCGGGTCTGGAGTCCTCGTTCTGCTAACGCTACGGTTGTATAGTGTGTGTGCGATCGCGCTGTATGACTATTCCAGCAATCAAGCGAGAAATGGCTTGTTATTTCTTTCATTGATCACCGTTGCGATCGTCTATTGGGCATTAGAACGGTTAGTTCATTCTCCCTGGGGTCGCGTTCTCAAAGCGATTCGAGAAGATGAAGAAGTTGCAAAAGCGCTGGGCAAGAATGTGTTTCTCTACAAACTGCAATCGTTGATGTTAGGCGGGTTTATTGCGGGGATTGCAGGCGCATTTTTTGCTTGGCAATTGAGTACGGTTTATCCAACTAACTTTGAACCGATCGTGACCTTCCAGGCTTGGATCATCATGATTTTAGGCGGCGCAGGCAGCAATGCTGGAACCTTGTTAGGTGCAGGCATTTACTGGGCTTACACTGCCTTTACGCGCGACTTAGGACAGGTTTTACCCCTCGGCGCGGATCAAATCGGAGCCTTGCGAATTATGC
>DATJEM010000341.1:0-6919 GCA_035496615.1 Leptolyngbya sp. | reverse complement strand
AAGCAAGTAGTGTCGTTTGGGGAATGCCAGGATTTGTGGTGAATGCGGGTCTTGCCGATGCGGTTTTGCCGATCGATCAAATGATGTCAGAAATTCTGAGTCGAGTAACCCAGCCGACTTCACCTCGGAGAATGGACTAATGCAAAGTCCACCCTTTGATTTTGACTATCTCCGAAGTTTAGTCCGGGAACATTCTGCGGTTGTCTTAGAGCCTTACAAAGACTATCTCGCAGCGTTGTATTTGGGCAAACTCGCGGCTCAAAATGGATTTGAGTCGATCGCGCCATTTATCGATCATCTAAAAAATATCCCCTTTGGCGATTTACATCTGCAAACGGTTGAAGCTTTAATGATTAATGAAACTTCGTTTTTTCGCGATCGCTACCCTTTTACATCTTTGCAATCTTTGGTGTTACCGACCTTAATTCAGGCGCGATCGCAGCAGAAAACAATCAATATTTGGTGTGCGGCTTGTTCGACAGGTCAGGAACCCTACAGCATTGCAATATTAATTCGCCAACACTTTCCTGAACTTGCGGATTGGAAAATTCGTTTGACTGCCAGCGACTTTTCTAAACAAGCGCTCGATCGCGCCAAACAAGGACAATACACCAACTTAGAAGTCAATCGCGGACTCCCTCCAACCTTGCGCGATCGCTATTTTTACCCTGTTGGACGAGCTTGGCAACTTCGAGATGAAATTCGGAAAATGGTTGAATTTCAGCAACTCAATCTGATTCAATCTTGGGCATCGCTGCCAAAGCTAGATATTCTATTTCTAAGAAATGTTTTGATCTACTTTGACATTGAAACGAAGCGATCGATTTTAGATAAAGTGCAGCAGTATTTGCAACCAGATGGCTATCTATTCTTGGGTGGCGGTGAGACCATCTTTCACGTTGATTCTAGGTTTGAAACGATTCAAAATAAAACTAGCCTCTATCATCGAATTCGCGGCGCTTGACGAAGTTTTCAAGCTGGATCATGACTCAAACGATCGCACCTGATCAGCCGCGATCGCGCTTCACTCATCCCAAAAAGTTTCATTCAAAATGGTTTCAATATCTTGGCGAAATTGCCACTTGATGGGGAAATCAACTGCGTATTCTCGCCGTAGCTTTTTTAGCGCATACTGATAAACCTCTGGAAAAATAGACTCAAGATAAATTTTTAAGCTAGGTGAATCTTGCAGCAGAAGTTCTAGCTGATCGCGTTGCTCCTCGATCGTCTGTATCCAACCGCGAAAGTCATTTGGACTATCCACATAAACTCGCTTGAGAATGTGAGCAATGAGAATAATTAAGCGGTTTTTTAGTTCACGTTTTTCCGATCGACCCAAGCTTTCAATCTCCTCAATTAAATGTTCAATGTCCAGTTGCTCAAACTTTTCCGCTTCCAGTTTTGCAACGGTGTCCTCAATCCACAAAGCAAAATCTTGCTCGTATAACGAAATTTGGGGAATCGATCGCGTCATTGCCGTTTTTCCTCAGCGCTACTGTCATTGTAAGATTCGGAAGCCGTTGAGGTGGAAAAATTGCTGTGTTAGCTGCATTACTCTATGGACAAGAAGATCTGCGCTTGGAAACGGTAGACGATCCGACTCCTGCTGCTGGAGAAATTGTGATCGAAGTCGGAGCGGCGACCACTTGCGGAACCGATTTGAAAGTGTGGCGGCGCGGGGGACACGCGAAAATGTTGAAGTTGCCCACGCTGTTTGGTCATGAAGCGGCAGGGCGAATTGTAGCGATCGACCCTTCGATCAAAGATTGGAAGATCGGCGATCGCGTCGTTGCGAATAATTCTGCTCCCTGTATGACCTGTTTCTTTTGTCAACGTCGAGAATTTTCACTCTGTACAAATCTCAGCTTCAATAACGGCACATTTGCAGAATATTTGAGAATTCCCCGCGCGATCGTTCAGCACAATCTTTTACCGATCCCCGATCATCTCTCGGATGCCATGGCAGCCATGACGGAGCCGTTGGCGTGTGTTTTACACGGCGTTGCTCGATCGAACGCTCAACCCGGCGATCGCGTGGTTGTACTCGGTGATGGCGCGATCGGGTTAATGTTTGTTGCGGCAATGGCTCCCAACACTGAGGTTTATGTTTTCGGCGGCAGTGACTCCCGGTTAGAAATTGCGAAAAAATTCGGAGCCGCAAAAACCTTTAACCATCGGCAAGTTTCCAACATTCCAGAATGGGTCAAAGAACTGACCGATGGATGGGGCGCAGATGTGGTGATCGAAGCGACGGGAATTCCGGCAGTTTGGGAAACCGCGATCGCCTGTGCCCGTCCGGGTGCAACGGTGAATTTATTTGGCGGCTGTCCGCGCAATACAACAATTTCCGTCAGCACCGAACAACTCCACTACAATGAACTGACTCTAAAAGGAGTGTTTCACAATACGCCGGAGTTTGTGCGATCGGCACTGGCGCTTCTAGCCTCAGAAACCGTTCCGTTTGAGTGGTTGATTAGCGATCGGCAGCCGTTACAAAACCTAGAACAAGTGTTTCAAGAGATGAAACAGCGCAAATCGCTCAAAGTGGCAATTGAGCCAAAAAAGCGTGAAAGGTGAATGTTAAGCCTATCTTCTTTGGAGTGAGAACAATGAGAAAAATTGGCTTAATGTTAGGTGGACTCATGCTGATGGCGACTCCTGCCCAAGCGATCCCCGGACAAACTACCGACGAAGCCGCAGTCTGGATGCAGTCAAATTCCACCATTCGCCCTAGTGCAAATGAAAAGTTTTTAGTCCGACGAGTCAATACAGCAGCACAACAGCTTACATTTAATGCGTCAGTGCTGCCGCCCGGAAGACTGATCCGACTGGCACCCGGAGGACGGATCATTCGCAGTGAAACGCTGTCGCTGTTTGATATGCGAAACGGGGTGACCTTAAATCGGCTAGGGGAAGCGGTGCGATCGATCTACGGCGTGGACATGGCACAGGATTTCGAGCGAGCGACGATCGTCAAAACCTACCCGACCGAAGCCAAAATCCAAGCAGCGGTGACGGAGCAAAATGCTCAAATCGCCGCACAGCAAGGAGAACTGCGACAAGGTGAGCGCTTTGCCTATTGGCTTGAGGTAGCTCAAACCGAGAACGGCAGAGCTTATTCAGGGCAACTGACGGTGTTTCTACTGGATGACTTAGACAAACTGCGATCGGAGTTAGTAAATCGATGAACTGGCGGCACTTCATTCCGTTTTTTGACACAACTGCACTCGACTGGGCGGCTACGCCTCGACTGTTGCGCTGGCTGACGTTTGTCTGGTTGTTTGTCGGTTTGGCGGTAATGTACAGTGCCTCGTTTCCGGTGGGAGACGCGAGCGGCGATGGGTTGTACTATTTCAAACGGCAATTAATCGCGATCGCGATCGGCATGATTTGCTTCAATATTCTGGTTCACGTTCCATTGCGCTACATTCAAGGCGTTTCAGGCTTAGGATTTATCTCGCTGCTGGGTGGAATTTTGCTCACGACCCTCATTGGGCGAGAGGTGAATGGCGGTCAGCGCTGGTTTGAGGTGGGTAGTTTTTTGATTCAGCCTTCGGAGTTGATTAAGCCGTTTTTGGTGCTGCAAAGTGCGCGAATTTTCGGGCAATGGGAGCGGCTGACCTGGCGAGTTCGATTAACCTGGGTTGGGCTATTTTGCTTGATGCTAATTGGAATTTTGCTTCAGCCAAACTTGAGTACCACTGCCCTTTGTGGCATGACGTTGTGGTTGGTTGCCCTTGCGGCAGGATTGCCTTACATCTATTTAGGCGGCACGGCAGCAGGGGGATTAATTCTGGCGGGATTGAGTATTAGTATTCGCGAATATCAGCGGCGGCGGGTGATGTCGTTTCTCAATCCCTGGGCTGATCCGCTTCAGGATGGCTATCAATTGATTCAGAGTTTGTTGGCAGTGGGTTCCGGCGGAGTGACCGGAACAGGATTCGGTTCATCCCAACAAAAGCTATTTTACTTGCCGATCCAATACACTGATTTTATCTTCGCGGTGTTTGCTGAGGAATTTGGCTTGATCGGCTGCCTTTTCTTTATGGTGATGTTGGTTACTTATGCAACATTGGCGGTGATCGTGGCGCGTCAGGCAAAGAACGCAATTCATCGCTTGGTCGCGATCGGAGTCATGGTGATTATGGTCGGTCAGTCGCTTCTAAACATTGGAGTGGCGACCGGAGCTTTACCGACGACCGGACTACCGCTGCCGTTGTTTAGCTATGGCGGCAGTTCGATGGTTTCAAGTTTAGTTTGCGCGGCATTGTTGATTCGGGTGGCGCGAGAAAGCAGCGAGGCAAGCGTCACAAAAATTGCCGAAAATTCCAAAGTGGTTTCGTTTGGCGAGGCGCGATCGCGGCGATCGAAGCCCAGACCGTCCCGCTAACTCTTAGAATATTAGGAGCGCTTCAAATCGCTTTAGATTTCACGGTTAGCCTATGTTCGAGACGCTTCAAACCCAACTTTACGAGTTGTCCCAGTTTGCTGATCACCTCGTTGCCAATCAACTGACGCACCTAACACCTGTCAGTATTGGGGTGATTTTTGCAGCAGGATTACTGACGAGCCTAACGCCCTGTACGCTGTCAATGCTGCCGATTACGATCGGATATATCGGCGGCTATGAAGCAAAATCTCGTTGGCAAGCGGCGGCGCAATCGACCTGGTTTTCGCTGGGATTGGCGACGACGTTAGCTGGGTTAGGCATTGGGGCGACGCTGTTGGGGAAAGTCTACGGGCAAGTGGGTACAGGTTTACCGATCGTCGTGAGTATTGTGGCGATCTTGATGGGGCTAAATTTACTCGAAGCGTTGCCGTTTCAACTGCCCTCGATCGGCGGGATGGAATGGATTTCTAAAGAACTGCCTGCGGGAGTGCGATCGTATCTCTTAGGAGTCACATTCGGCTTAGTCGCTTCGCCTTGTAGTACGCCAGTGTTGGCAACGATTCTCACCTGGATTGCCACGACAAAAGATCCAATCTTAGGCGGTTCGCTGTTGTTATGTTATACCGCTGGCTATGTTGCGCCGTTGATATTAGCGGGAACGTTCACCGCAGCGATTAAGAAACTATTAGAATTGCGGCGCTGGTCGAGTTGGATTACGCCTGCGAGTGGTGCTTTATTAGTTGGGTTTGGTGTGTTTTCATTGATGTCGCGATTTGCACTTTAAATTATGACTTTTACAGAATTCGTCAACGTGCCAAAACGGTATTTCAAAAAGGAACTGCTTCCGGTTTTAGCAGATTTGAAGTTAGCGATCGTTCTCTTACTGGCGATCGCAGTTTTTAGTATTGCCGGAACTGTGATCGAACAGGGGCAATCGATCGCCTATTATCAATCAAACTATCCCGAACATCCCGCCCTTTTCGGATTTCTGACCTGGAAAGTTCTACTAACCGCAGGATTGGATCATGTTTATCGGACTTGGTGGTATTTAGCCCTGCTGATTCTCTTTGGCGCAAGTCTGACCGCCTGTACATTCACTCGCCAATTGCCTGCCCTGCGATGGTTTTCGAGAACTTGGAATTTTTACAGTCAGCCGCGTCAGTTTCGTAAGTTTGCCCTGAGCGCAGAATTTGCCAAAGGCGACATCGATCGACTTTCGAGCCTGCTTGAACAACGGAGATATAAGCTATTTCGAGAAGGCGATAAGCTTTATGCCCATAAGGGATTGGTCGGGCGAATTGGTCCGATTGTGGTGCATGCGGCAATGCTATTGATTCTGGTCGGCGGTGTGATTGGTGCGACGACAGGCTTTATTGCTCAAGAAATGGCTCCAAGCGGCAGCACGTTCAAAATTGATAATGTGGTCGATGCGGGACTGTGGGCGGCTCCGCAAGTTCCCAAAGATTGGTCTGTAAAAGTGAATCGGTTCTGGATTGATTACCTGCCGACCGGTGAGATTGATCAGTTTTATTCAGATCTTTCTGTGTTGGACAATCAGGGGAAAGAGGTCGATCGTAAAACCATCCACGTCAACAAACCCCTAAAACACAAGGGAGTCACCCTTTATCAAGCAGATTGGTCGATCGCTGCTGTCCAAGTCCGACTCAACAACAGCCCCGTTCTACAATCGCCGATGGCAAAATTAGATGCGGTTGGCGGTCGCATTTGGGGCACTTGGTTGCCACTGAAACCAGATTTAAGCGACGGTGTTTCGCTGATTGCGAAAGACTTACAAGGCTTATTGTTGGTCTATGACATGGACGGCAAGCTGATTGCAACGGTTCGCAAAGGGATGGCAGTTGAGGTAAAAGGCGTGAGATTATCGATCGTGGATCTCATCGGCAGCACCGGACTCCAAATCAAAGCTGATCCAGGGATTCCCATTGTTTATCTCGGCTTCGGTCTATTAATGCTGGGGGTGATCATGAGCTATGTCTCTCATTCTCAGATTTGGGGCTTAGAAAAAGATGGCGCAATCTATATCGGCGGCAGAACCAATCGCGCCCAGGTTACGTTTGAGCGGGAATTTTTGGGCATTCTCGACGCGATCGACCAGGATCAGGCAACATCTACCCCGATTAATCAACTCGCGCAAACATAACGAAGTGGGCAACGCGATCGAAGCAAATTCTCCACTAGATCGGTGTAAAGCTGCGATCGGCATCAAAATAGTACCGCTTGGTGAGCGATCGACCCAATAATCGCTGATCTGCAAAGATATCGAATCTTCCTACACCCGTTGCGCTTGTCTTTGTTGATAAGACCTCATTATCAGAATATTCTCAAATCGAATAGAGTTTGGTACAGAAATCAAACTGAGCAATTTCTGTACGAAGCTCGCCCTAGATAGAAGCATTTGCTAAATTCAGCAAATGAGCTACCAGCTTGATTGCAGTTCCTAAGGGGTATGAATTCCGGCTCAAGGACAAAAAAGCCCCTGAATTAAATCCAGGAGCCAATCAAATTAAA
>DATJEM010000340.1:0-2959 GCA_035496615.1 Leptolyngbya sp. | reverse complement strand
AACGCTGCCTTTCGCGAAAAGCTGTTCTGCAACTCGCTGGGCGGTTTCGATCGGAATCGCAAATCCTAGTCCTTGTGCATCTGCCCGAATTGCTGTATTGATGCCGATGACTTCGCCCCGATCGTTGAGCAACGGTCCACCCGAATTTCCGGGATTAATGGCGGCATCGGTTTGAATGAAACTGACTCGTTTGTCTGAAACACCGACTTGACTGCTTGATCGACCGGTCGCGCTGATAATTCCTGCCGTGACGGTGTTGTCGAGTCCGAGCGGATTCCCAATCGCGATCGCCCACTGCCCCGGAGTCAGATTTGCAGATTTGCCCAGCGTCACTGTTGGCAACTGTTCCGCCTCAATCTTGACGGCTGCAACATCCGTGACCGAATCCGTTCCCACCACGCGCCCTTCAAACGTTCGTCCGTCTTTTAGCGTGATTTCTACCGTATCGGTTCCTTCGACGACGTGGGCATTGGTGAGTAACCGCCCATCGGGAGACAACAAGAACCCCGATCCAGTGCCGCGCTCAACCCGATCGCGCTGTTCGGGAATCTGATCGCCAAAGAATCTTTTAAATACAGGATTTTGAAAGGCTTCAGGAATATTGCTCGAAACGCGCCGTGTTGCGTTGATGCGGACGACGGCAGCACCCGCTCGATCGACGGCAGAAGAGATAAAATTCTCGTTATTTTTTGCGTCAGGAGACACCGAAATCGTACTCGTTGGCGCGAATTGAACCTGAAATGGCTGCCCCCGATTGGATAAATAATGATTGGCAACTAAGCCCGTCCCACCACCGACTGCTAACAGCGAAGCCCCGATCGCAACTTGTCTAAAGGAGAGAACCATAAACGTAAGCGCAGCAAAACAGCGAAGAAAAAACAGCGATAGTATCCAGTGTATCTTTGTCTTTTGATTGCGGTTGGTATTTGTCATCCTGGGGCTGAGAGGGACTCATTTTGGGCTAGACTGCTTACAAACGCTGCGACTGATTGAAACTTTTTTGCAGCGCAGCAAAACCGTGATTTAGAAGATAAGGTTATGGCAAAGTATCGGTCTATTTTGGCGCTCATTTTTTGTACCCTCATGGCGATCGTCGTGGTGGGATGTAGCGGGGCAACGGCGGTAAAGCCGACTTATACTCCAGACATGATTGCTGAAATTCAGGGGTACTCGAACGATCTGAGTGAATTGAGCGATCGGTTACCAGAGTTGCAAAAGCTGATCCAGCAGGAAAATTTTATTTTCGCTCGCAACTTCATTCATGGTCCGTTGGGCGAAATTCGCGTGAGAATGAGCCGGATTGCAAACGGTTTATTACCAGAAGAGCAAAAACCCGCACGAGATTTGGCAAAACAGATTGCGAATGATTTGGTTGAAATTGATCAAGCGGCGGCAGCCAACAACTACAAAGAAGCGATTCGCTCCTATGGTGAAACGGTGAGGGATCTCAATGCCTTCAATACCCTAATTCCGCAAGGCTAGATAGGAAGGGCGAAGGATGAATTTCGATATTGTTTATGCTTCGCCCTGCTTATGATGCGAGTGACGATCGCGGGCTGTGGTGTCGTTGGCGCAACGATCGCTTACGAACTCAGCAAGGTTAGTGATCTAGAAATTACGGTGGTTGATGCTCAACCGACTTCGATTCAAGCCGATTTGATGGAATGCCCAACCGCTACAGGGGCAGCCCTCGGCGTATTAATGGGTGCAATTAGCAAGAAGGAAAAAGGTCGCAATCTAAGAATGCGGCTACTCGGAATTCAGTATTACAACGATGTGATCCCAGAACTAGAAGCGCTGACCGGAAGAACGATTCCGTTTAATTGTCAGGGTATTTTGATGCTGCAATTTCCAAATGATGATTTGTCAAGCTGGAATCGATTGATTGAAGTGCGACGAAATCAGGATTTAACGTTGGAGCTTTGGGATCAGGATCGGCTGAAATCGGAGTTTCCGTTTCTCGATCGAGCCGTCGCTGCAATTTATTCGCCCCACGATCGCCAAGTCAATCCGGTTGCCCTTACCCAAGCCTTGATCGAAGGGGCAAAGCTGCAAGGTGTGAAATTTCAGTTTGGAACAAAAGTGCTAGGAATGCACGATCGCCAAGTTCAAACTTCACAAGGCACGATCGCATCCGATTACTTAGTGATTTCTGCGGGAATTGGTTCGAGCCAAATTGCACCTTCGATCGACATTCGCCCCGTTCTCGGTCAAGCGATTCATTTACGATTACCAGAACCTTTAGGCGATCGTTTGCCTGTGATCACTGGAAATGATGTGCATATCGTCTCAATTGGCGGGGCAGATTATTGGATTGGGGCGACGGTTGAGTTTCCTTCAGAAGCGGGGGAAGTGCTGCCGCGCGATCGAGATTTATTGAATGCAGTGATGAGCCAAGCGATCGAGTTTTGTCCTGCCCTGAAGAATGGAGAAGTGCTGCGATCGTGGTTCGGTTTGCGTCCGCGTCCGCAGGGTCGTCCGGCTCCGGTAATTGAAGCGATCGAGCCGAATGTTTTACTCGCGACCGGGCATTATCGAAACGGTGTTTTGCTCGCGCCTGCAACCGCAGAGCAGGTGAAAGAGATCATTTTGGATTCAAGAAATTTTAGCGGATAAGCGATCGGAAGGTAACGGAATTGGATCATCAAAGTCGTATGCAGTTTCGATCCACAGTTGCCGCGCTTCTTCAATATTTGCCATCGTTTCGTCAGCCGTTTCGCCTTGAGTGGCACAGCCAGGAAGATCTTTAATAACAGCAACGTAGCCACCCTCTGAATCAGGATATACAGTTACGGCATACGTTAAGCTCAAATAGTAGTCTAGAGGGTGTTATGCACTTTCGCTAGACTGGGAGGATGAGTAGAAAGCCATATCCGAGTGATGTGAGCGATGAAGAATGGGCACTTGTCGCTCCCTACTTAACCCTCATGAGTGAAGATGCCCCGCAACGTGAACACAG
>DATJEM010000339.1:0-9920 GCA_035496615.1 Leptolyngbya sp. | reverse complement strand
TCGGTCGAAAATTCTCCTGGCGCGAATGATAATGCTTCTGGAACCGCAGTCGTTTTGGGTTTAGCAAGGTCAGTCTCAACATCCCCCGAAGCTCATCAAATTTGGTTTGTCGCATTTGATGGTGAAGAAGACGGTTTAAAGGGTTCTAGCGCCTTTGTCGATCGCGCAACGCCTGAATTTTTAGCTCAACTCAAAGGAATGCTCAACCTGGATATGGTGGGGATTAACGATCGATTGATGATTGAAGGATCAGGCACAATGAGCGCGATCGCCAAATCCCTTAACGATGATGTAAGTTCAAGTCGATTAGGAGGGAGCGATCATCAATCCTTCAAATCTAGAGATGTGCCAACTTTGTTCTTTTTTCGCGGGAAAGATCCGAACTATCATTCATCGGGCGACAAAATGGTTGAACCTCGTCGATTAAAAGCAACGCAAGATGCTGTACTAAGAATCATTCAGCAAGTGCTCAGGCTGTAGGATGAGATGAAGCGATGCGATCAATTCATCAAAATTTTCGCTTGAGACTGAATTTGGGCATCGATCGAGTAACCTGCTTGATCTCCCTCAGCAGATCACATCGACCTGATTTTATGAATACCAATGTAAATAATGATTAAGTTTTGTTGCGAAATTGTGATATTCTACTGAATAGCAGGAAAACAGCGCTCCAATCGCTTGCAGCAGTCTGAATTTCTGTGATTAGTTCAACACTCTAGGTTTTAACTATGCCAATTACCATTGACTCAGCCCGTGGTATTTTCCCCAGCACTCTTTCAGCGGATGCCGTCCCCGCAACGACTGCTCGGTTCAACCAACTCAGCGCAGAAGATCAACTGGCATGGACTTGGTTCGCATTTCTAGAGATGGGTAAAACGATTACGGTAGCAGCCCCCGGCGCGGCAAGTATGCAGTTTGCTGAAGCCACGCTTGAGCAAATTAAAAAGATGTCGTTTCCAGAGCAAACCCAGGTGATGTGTGATCTGGCAAATCATGCAGATACTTCGATTTGTCGCACTTATGCAACCTGGTCGCCGAACATCAAATTGGGATTCTGGTATCAGCTTGGACAATGGATGGAACAAGGCATTGTGGCTCCGATTCCGACTGGCTATGAGCTTTCCGCGAATGCGTCAGCGGTACTCCAAGCTTTGAGAGAGCTAGATCAAGGTCAACAGATCACCGTTCTGCGAAATTCTGTGGTTGATATGGGCTTCGATCCAAACAAACTGGGCGAATTTACTCGCGTGTCTGAACCTGTGGTCGCTCCCAAAGATCAAGCTCAACGCACTCAAGTCAAAATCGATGGCATCAATAACGCCACTGTCCAGAAGTACATGGACAACATGAACGCGAATGACTTTAATGCGCTGATCGAACTGTTTGCACCCGATGGTGCATTGCAACCGCCGTTTCAAAGACCGATCGTGGGTAAGGAAGCGGTGATGCGGTTCTTCCAGGAAGAATGCCAAAACTTGAATTTGATGCCTGAGCGCGGCGTAACTGAGCCAGCAGACGATGGTTATACCCAAATCAAAGTCACAGGCAAAGTGCAAACTCCGTGGTTTGGCGCAGCAGTCGGGATGAACATGGCGTGGAGATTTTTGCTCAATCCTCAAGGTAAAATCTTCTTTGTGGCGATCGATTTACTCGCTTCACCGAAAGAACTGATGAACCTGATTCGCTAAGATGACTGTAAAGTGAGCGTTCTCAACCGGGAATGCTCACTCTTTATATGGATACCTTTGGGACTGCAAGTTTAGATAAGTTATGCAAGTTGATGTTGAATGGTCTAAGACCGAACAAGAAGTTTCTCGCTCGGCATTTGATCGGGCTTATCAAAGAGAAGTTGAAGCTTTAATTCAAGAAGTCTCTGAAAGAGCAAGCACCGTTACACAATCGAGTGATGTTTGGCAGCTACACGATTTTCTCAGTACCAAGCGCCACGATATGGATGGTAAATACGATTATCGATACTCCGTGCTAATTTTTGTATTTGCTCGATTGGTGAAAGAGAAATGGTTAGCGATCGATGAACTTGCAGGATTAGAAGCAGATAAGCTTGCGAAGATTTCAGCTTTAGTCAGAATGGGATAACGCGATTCAAGATTTGGCGATGAAACACTTGGCGATAGCACTATTTTACATTTGCTCGCGCGCCCGACTGAGCCGCGAACGCGATCGCCAAGCCATCCGCCGCATCATCCGGCTTCGGGGGTTCTGAGAGTCCAAAAATCATCATAACGGCTTGCTGAATTTCTGATTTTTGCGCTCCGTATTTTGCCACTGAAGCTTTCACTTGGGATTGATGTAAAAAAATCGGTTCAACCAAACCGCATTCACCCAATGCAAGTTCAATCACCCCCAACGCCCGCAGAACTTTGCTGGCGCTGGTCATTTCGCGGCTAAAAAACGGCATTTCCATCGCCACCACATCGGGTTTTAGCATCTGGCAGAGTTCGCAAATATCATCGTGAATTTGTTTGAGTCGATCGTAAATAGATGACTTTGCTGAAGTGACGATCACCCCGTAATCTAAAACGGTTTCATCTTGAATCGCTCCATAGCCGATCGTTGCGATCGCTGGATCGATGCCTAAAATAATTTTTCCTTGTAAGGTTAGCATTTGTATTCGGATTATGTAGAGTTTCATAATACACTCGAACTACTCAAAATGCCGAAACTTCCATTTGAAATTGATCCGGTTCTCGATCAAATTCGCGAAGCGGTTCGCACGTTTCCCAAAGCTGCAATGTTTGAACTACGCGAACAGGGTTATACCACTTTGTTTGAACAATTGATTAGCTGTCTGATTTCGGTTCGGACTTACGATGAAGTGAGTTTACCTGTTTCAAAGCGATTGTTTGAACGTGCTCGAACCCCGGAAGCAATCGCCCAACTCACACCCGAAGCGATCGAACTATTGATTCGGGACTGCACTTATCCAGAGCAAAAAGCGCGGCAAATTCACGCGATCGCAACTCAAATTGTCGCGGATTATCAAGGCGAACTTCCAGCAGAGTTAGACGTACTGTTAAGCTTCAAAGGCATTGGGGTAAAGTGCGCTCATCTCGCGTTGGGAATTGCTTGCAATCAGCCGTTTATTAGCGTGGATGTTCATGTGCATCGCATTACAAACCGTTGGGGATACGTGAAAACGAAGACTCCAGAGAAAACCACGATCGCGCTTGAAGCAAAGTTACCACAACCATATTGGATTGAAATTAATCAGCTATTAGTCCCGTTTGGGAAACACATTTGTACCGGAAAGCGTCCGCACTGTTTGCAATGTCCAGTTTTAAATTGGTGTGAACAAAATATTCAAAGCTGAGGTACGATCGCTCAATCTTTTACCGCTTCTGAAATGCAGTTTCGTTTATCCCGAAGTCAATTTTTGTTTATTTTGATGCTGGCGTTTGCGATCGCGTTTGTGATTCATCCGATCGTTTCTGCCCAACTAAACCCCACGGTATTGGTGGATATTCGATCAATCAATCCGCGGATTGCGCTCGACATTCGTTACGCCACGGCGAATAATTTCGTCAAACAGCAACTTTATCCCAGCGCTCGATGTATTTTACGGGCTTCGGTGGCACAACAGCTATCACAAGTACAAACACAATTGGAAACACGCGGGCTAGGACTCAAAGTTTACGATTGTTACCGCCCTTTGTCGGTACAAAGACGGCTTTGGCAAATCCTGCCCGATCCGCGATATGTGGCAGATCCAGCCTATGGATCGCGACATAATCGCGGGGCAGCGGTCGATGTCACGTTAGTCGATCGTAATGGCAAAGAATTGGCAATGCCGACCGAGTTCGATGACTTTACAGAACGCGCCGGTCGTAGCTATCAAAATCTGTCCGCTTGTATTTTGAAAAACCGTCAGACGCTCGAAGATGCAATGGTGAAAGCAGGATTTATCCCACTTTCAACCGAATGGTGGCACTTTGACGGGAAAGGCTGGCAAAACTTCTCGGTTCGAGATGTGCCATTTGGCGCGATCGCTTCACCCCCGCTCAATAATCCCGCCGCCAAGTAGCACTTCCCCGTCATAACAAACCGCAGCCTGTCCCGGCGTGATACTAAACTGCGGTTCGTCAAACACAATCCGGACTCGATCTCCGTCCAATGGAATCACCGTTGCAGCCGTCGCTGTCGATCGATAGCGAATCTGCACATCGGCTTTGATTGGGGAAGTTGGAGGCGCGATCGATACCCAATTCATTCTTTGGGCGGTGCATTCGAGGTTCTGCGCTTCAGTCCTTTCACCGACGATCACCCGATTGCGGGGCGCATCTAAACCAATCACATACAGGGGCTCAGTGTGAGCAATGCCCAACCCTTTGCGCTGTCCGATCGTGTAGTGATGTACACCTTCATGAGTGCCGAGAACTCGACCAGCGCGATCGACAATCTCACCTTGATGCGGCGCAATGTACTTATCGAGAAACGCTTTCATTGATCCGTTTGCTTCCACGAGACAAAGATCCTGACTTTCGGGTTTTTCTGCCGTGTGCAGCCCAAACGCCGCCGCAATCTGGCGCGTTTCTGTTTTGTGCTTCTCGCCCAGCGGAAATACCACTTTTGAGAGGACATCTTGATCTAAGTCATACAAGAAATAGGACTGATCTTTGGTGCGATCGACGGCTCTCAATAGTTGATAGCGCCCGGTTTGATCATCGAATCGAGTCTGAGCATAGTGACCTGTGGCGATCGTCTCAATTCCCAATGTTTCCCGCGCATACTTCAACATCGGTGTAAATTTCACCGCTTTATTGCACTGCGAACAAGGCAGCGGCGTGATCCCTTCGCCATAGCCGGAGACTAAATAATCAATAATATTTTCTTGAAACAGATCGCGACTATCGACAATGTGATGCGGAATTCCCAATTCCTCGCAAAGTTTGGCAGCATCGACCATGCCTTCAGAGCAGCACTGACCCTTCCCTTTCATCAACCACAGGGTTAAGCCAACTACCTCATAGCCTCGATCGTGCAACGTGGCAGCAGCAACAGAACTATCGACTCCGCCGGAGAGTCCTACCACAACTTTGTTCATTGGAATTTTTGCAATCTAAAATCTTTTCTAGGCTAACATTTTGTCGCCAGAATCGGCGCGAACGATTCGAGGCAAATTAATCAAATGGGGACAATCGTTAGGGGAGGCTGCTGTAAGTGATGGGGTCAAAAGTGAGGGTGTCAAAGGTATTGTTAAGCGTGCTTTCTAAACATTAGGCATTCCGCTTCCCTAAAATCAAGACACATCATTTCTCAGGTTGGGATGAGGTTGTTTTTTTTACATCGATATCAAAGCTGCTTTAACCTCTCAGTTATACTGGTTTCAGCAAATGGTTCCTTCAAACCAATTGTCTAACTGCCTTATGCAAGTCACTCTCAACCTTGATGAACGAGCGTGGCATTTTACTGACACGATTTACCCAGCTTGAACTACTTCAAGGAAGCTTGAATGAAAAAGAATGGACGCTTCTCTCTACCTATCTCGAAACTCAGAACTATATTGAACTCACACCTGATTCCTGGCAAGAGGCAGCGCGAATCTTTTATGATTTGCGTCGTCAAGGGTTGACGGTTCGGAGTTCGATTGACTGCTGCATTGCTCAAGCTGCTTTGGAGAATAGCTTCTTACTATTGATTCACAGCGATCGCGATTTTGAGACGATTGCTCAAGTCAGATCGCTTCAACACCTCCGCTTTCAACCTTGAACCTTTTGCAAGGTGATCGATAGTTACAGAACATCGCGATTGTTGTTTGGAAATCCCAGTGCGGGTAGCCTGCTAACCCGTTGTTGAAGCGGCGATTTGAAGATTTTTCGCTTGATTCCAGGTTTCTTGTCGCTACCCAAAGGGGGCAAACGACCTCTTGATCTCCCGGTGAGAAGCTGAATGATGAAGTTGAGTGGGTTGATCGGGCAGCATTTTTAGGTCGAAGTGGAACATATCTGAGACTTTCCGTCTATTCATCTAGAATCGCGCACTCTGCGGAAAGATTTCTAGCTTCGTCCCTCGGATCAAAACTGCGGAAGACCCCATTTGATGCGATACTCGACCCAACCACTGCTGCCTCAATCAAGCATGAATGAGATAGTTCAGTTCACTTGCTAACCACTCACGGAACATTCTATCTAAAATTTCTTGATGTCTCTCTGGTGTGAGTTCAGCGAGGATAAATTCTTCGATCATGAACAAATGAGCCGATTGATCAATCATCATCGGCGCAGTCACTTGTCCTGGAGAGGCGCTAAACACGATCGCAGAGATATCAGGCTTGAGATTCCAGCGATAAAGCTTTCCTTCGTAGCCACACTGATATCGACGTGCATCATCCATATCATACAGATGTGCCGCTTCGTAAAAGCTAATTTCTTCTTCCTGAATCTGATAAGCAATCTCTTGAGCAAGTTGCAGGTAGGGCACAGCGATCCGATAGAGTATCACTTGATCAAAGCTAGAACGATTTTCAGCAAAAAATCGCTCTACTTCTTCGGAAAATAGCGCTTTGGCAAGTTTCTCTGTTCGTAAGCGATCGCGAATTCCGAGTTCCCACTCTTCCGCACTGAGCAACTGATCCGAAAGCCAAGCAAAGGTATCCCCTGCCCGAAACAATCGATTTTCATAGCGTACTCGGTCTGCTTCAACTTGAATCTCTTCGTCTGTGACGGTGATTCCTCTCGCTGCGATCGCTTGATCGACAATCTTTTGATAAGAAATCGATCGACAGATTTCTTTCAGTTGCAGGCTCTTCTTCAGTGCCAAGATGATTGTATCTGTTTCGATGATTTCCCCCTTAAAGCTAGTCATCTTCTTGTCCTTTGATGCAACTTCAAACAAACAATCGGTCTATTTCACCAGAAAATCTGTGGAGAACCATTCCCAAGCTGATTCACAACGATGAAAATTGGCATTGAGATATTTGTTGAGATCGCCGTGTTTCCGATCGAGGTTCCGCCGAGGTTGGCGACAGTTGCGGAGGCGGCGGGGTTAATGTTGAGGGACTGTAGGAAGGGTTGAATGATTGAGAGAAAAGAGCTTTGTCCCATCGAACTCTGACTCCGGCGATGCCGTCGTCCTCCTTCAATGTTGAGAGATTCAAGTTCCTCTTCTGTGTAATCGATATCAGCAATGATCATCATTAGTATCCTCAATCAGCATCAAGTGGCTCAGGGTTGGTTAAAGCTATCGCATAGATCTCCGATTTGAACAAACCAGAGATCTATGACGCATTTGTTCAGAGATGGACAGTCTGCAAACAGAGGCAACTAGGGAGCGCCAAGCACGATCGCGCCCAAGCCAGCCGTATTGATTTGCAAGCTGCCGCCGCTCGTGACCGAGGTGCTACCACCAGGACCAGAAGTGGATGCGGTTTGCAGAAGCGAGGTTTGCTGATTGAAGAACGTGGTGTTTAAGGACAGGTCAAGACCCCCTTCCAGTTCGGTTGCTTCAGCCGTGATTTCTTGATAGCTCAGTTCAGTGATAATCATATCTTTCTCCTTTGTAATGTCGGTGCTTTTGGGTTGTTAACAACTCTGTTGAAGCTGTTATGTATAAGATAGCGATTCCAGCGAGTGAGTAGTGAGTTTCTTGCTGTTTATGTAGCCAATTTGGCGTAGTTATTTCATTCGCTAGATCAAGCCAT
The DNA here is from genome assembly GCA_035496615.1 of Leptolyngbya sp. Lineage (GTDB taxonomy): Bacteria > Cyanobacteriota > Cyanobacteriia > Leptolyngbyales > Leptolyngbyaceae > Leptolyngbya. The sequence goes on along the minus strand of DATJEM010000339.1, from coordinate 2,263 downwards.
TGATTCAACTTTTCTAAGCAACAAAAAATCGCACGTCCAAGAAAATGAACGTGCTAATGAAGCGCTCGATCGTAAACTCTAAAAAGCTGAAAAACTTGAAGGATTCGCCCCTAGAACAAGCGCACTCAGACCGAAAGTAGAAATATCTAAACGTCCAATATTTGAAAAAGCTGAACTTCCATTGGGACCGGATACCGCGCCAGTTTGAAAGATTGACATCATCTGATTGTACGCTGTTAGGGTGGCTGCCCAATCTGTTCCGCCTTCCACATCATCTGGTTCGATGTTCAGATCAGTGAGATCATAAATTACCATGTTGTCTCCTTCAATATTAGAGATAGCGCACTTCAGTTAGGAAATGCGCTATCATTGCCGAACCTTAAGAGCAGAGTAGCAACGGAATTTATGTTTTATCCGATGCGATCGATGCTGTAGAAACTAAGCACCAAGAACAATGGCATTAAAGCTGCCCGTGTTGATCTTCAGGCTTTGAGCATTGGTGAATGAAGTGCTACCCGCAGGCCCAGAAGACGAGCCAGTTTGCATAACATTCATGGCTTGTTGAAATTGAGTGAAGTTGACAGAAAGGTCTGTTCCGCCTTCTAGATCGATCGCGTCAGAGGTGATTTCTTGATAGCTTAATTCGGTGATAATCATCGTTTTTCTCCTGTTTGATTGGATGTTTGGTTGGTTAACAACTCTGTTGAAGCTGTTATTCATAAGATATCGCTTGGGATTTATCATTGGGGCATTTCTTGCTGTTTATGTAGCCAATTTGGCTCGGTTTCTTGAACGGCATTTAAACAAGAAAACCAGCAGATCTGATATCTTTAAATCTGCTGGTTTGATGTTCTGTTGGGGTGCTAAAGACTACGATTTAGCGTGAAATGGCGCACGCTCTTGTGCCATTTGCCCGAACCAAAGCAGAAAACTGCCGCCTTGAGGACTCTTTTCTGGGGATTCAATCTCCTCTGTATAAGCGAGATCTTTGATCTGGGTCGAATAATTCGATCGAGCCGCAACCATTGGCGCTGATTCAGTCACAAACAGACGACTTTCTTTTAGCAACCTGCTATAGGTTCGATGGGGAATAAAGTGAATCGGATTGTACCCAGCAAAGCGTAGAATCAGCACACAAGCCCAGGAATAGCGACCTTCAGTAATCGCTTCAACTACTTGTTTGAACTGTTCCGGACTCATTACCTTGTTACGCGGCTGCGATGAGCTACTGCGGTGAGCGGTCATACAAATCTCCTCAAAGTCAAATCATTAAAGTCACAACATTTCAACCGCTACAAGCTCACTCCACCCTTTTGCAATTGACGGATGGGTTCGAGTAGCATTTCCGCGATCGTGCGTCGTCGAACAATGATTTCTGCGATCGCGGTTTGACCTGCTTTCAGTTCGGTGCGCTGTTTGGCAGTCAAAACGGAATGGCGATCGAGCGCAACTTCAACCCGATACACTGCACCCATTCGCTCATCCACTTTGACATCTGGAGAAAGTGACGCAACTTTGCCTTCAAAGATCCCATAGTCCTGATAGGGATAAGCATCAAACTTGATCTGGACTTTGTCCCCGACTTTGACAAAGCCTGCTTCTCGTGTCGGGAGCGCTGCGACTAGAATCAAGGGTGCGGTTTTGGGAGCAATCTCCGCCATTGTTTGCCCTGCTTGCACGACTTCGCCGCGATTGTGAACATTCAAAGCAGACACTATGCCATCGACCGGAGCCTTCAGGGTCAGTTGATTTAGCTCAGATTTTGCTTGTTCGATCGATTTTTCGCTTTGCTGCATTTTGGCGATCACCTGTGTTCGCTGCATCAGCAATTGTTGAACTGCCTGTTGTGCCTGAATCTGAGCATTCTGCCCCTGGGCATACTTCTGCGCCAACTGCGCCCGTAGCTGTTGGGATTCTGCAACTACTTGCTGTAAGTCCGATCGCATTTTTCGAGCTTCAGCCATCGTCTGCTGAATTTCGCCCGATTGCTGGGTGATCGTGCGCTGTCGATCGCCGAATTGTTGCTGTGCTTGGAATAGCTGATCTTTCGCGAGTGCGCCCTGATCAACGAGATCCTTCCATCTTGCGAGCCGTTCTTTCTGGTTGTTTGCATCTTCTTGGAGTTGAGCGAGTACCGCTTGGTTGGTGATCGCTTTTTCCTCAGATTGGGCGATCGTGGTGTCTTGTCCTTGCAGCTTGGCTTGGGCTTGAGCAATCGTTGCCTCCTGAGCGCGAATATCTGCATCTGCGATCGCAAGTCTGG
>DATJEM010000338.1:0-2907 GCA_035496615.1 Leptolyngbya sp. | reverse complement strand
ATTCAGTGATGGAGGCTTTCTCTATTGTAAAAGTTCTGGCAAAACTCATTCATTTCTGATGAACAAAACTCAGTATCTTGCGTTTGTGAAGCGGGCAATCTTAGATATGATGAAACATAATTCAGAGCGTGGGTCACACTCCGCTGAATCCCTGGTCAATGAGGAGTCGATGATGAAAGGTTTAGCTCGTTTATTTAACCCCCTGAGTCTCTGCGGCGCGGTTACGTTCGCGTGTGCTGGCAGCATCGTTGGAATGGCTGCGATCCAAGCTCCCGCTTCTGCCCAAGCCGCCTACGGTAGCTATGTCGGAATTGGTCCGGCGGTCGGTCTGAGTAGCGGCAATCAGGATAGTGGCAGTCGGCTATCGGGCGTGATTGCGGGACGGTACAAGTTTTTGAGAGCGCCGATCTCGGTGCGGGCACAAGCCTTTATTGGCAATGGAGTCGCGATCGTGCCCACCGTTTCTTATGACTATCCGCTGAACTGGCAGACCGATGTTTATCTCGGTGCGGGCGCTTCGATTCCGCTCGGTGGCGATACGGTCGTCGGCAATCGCACGAGTTTCGCGATTCAGCCCGGAATTGATTATGTGCTACCCAACAGTAATTTGGTTGTGTTTGGCAATGCGGTGATTGCGTTTGATGGATATCGCGGCGGGGGCGCAGCAGCAACGCTACAAGGGGGCGTAGGATTTCGATTTTAGCGATCGGGCAGTCTAGATTCAGAGGATGAACTGCCCGATTCCGCCGCAAAGTTAGCGCTTCACACGAGGAGCAAGCGCTAAAAATCCGCCGTACTGAATGCGATCAGGCGTAATGGTTCCGGCGCTGCTGATGCTGTGAATACTCGCAAGGCTATCTTGAACTTGAGTCACAAAGGGATTTTTCATCCCGGATTGACCGACAAATGCAGGCAGCAAGCTGTTGTTAACAAACGTCATGAATGCGCCTTGATTAACGTAGAAATAGCCAATATTGGCAGTTGGGAAAGGCTCGATCGCGGATTTGAAGTTCGCCGATTGAGTCAAGTTGCGCGTCGGGGGTGGGCTAAATTCACTGATCGATCCACCGCCAAACAGCATTAATAATGTATTTTGATCCGTCCAGCCGTAGCTAAAGAAATTGTGCGATCGACCCGCTTCGTAGCTTGTCACTGGTTGACCCGCGATCGTGGTTTGCTGAATGGACGCTTTGCCCAAACGCGGAGTCACGAACGTCGTCAGTTTATTAAGCGTGGTTTCGGCAGTCGGGCGATCGGTCGTCTGCACCATGAACCCCATTGCAATGTCGGTGTTGGGCGCAATTGCGGGCAGGAATCCTTTAGTGGTGGGATAAGCAAACACCGTATATTCGCCTGTCATCCAGGGGAAAACGTCGCGATCGTCGATTCCTGCAAAACTCTGCATCCATTGGCGCGTTTGATCGACGCTCTTTTTCCAAGCGGGCTGAGACTCTAACCCCAATGTCAAAACTCGCCAATACAGCGCTAAATTTTGGCTGTTCGTCACCATGTAATTTACGGCAGGCAAGCGATCGAGAATTTGGTTTTGAGTCGTGAACTTCGACAACACGCTTTCAGGAACGGATTGTTTGAAATTCACTGAGATTTCGGTTCGCATTCCAGTGGGTTCAGCCCAGATATACCCATCCGCCGTGTCATAGAACTGAGCCAGCGGATCGAGCTTGTTTGGATCAAAGGGTGGCGGTACGAGCGTGTTGGGAGAAAGTTGACTGAGTTGCTCTATCTGCGATCGACTCATTTCGTTTACCGCTTTGATCATTTCGGCATACTTCCCGTAAAAAGTTGCCAAAGAGCGAGTCGCTTTTGGGTTCTGCACAACCCGCTGGAATTTGGGATTATCAGCCAGTTTGCCCTGACCATCCAACAGTTCTTCAAGGGCTGAGGCAGAGTCGGAATTGATCAAATAACCGGGGAGAACGGCGATCGCAAGCTTGGGAACTTGGTAAAACTGAGGTTTCGCGGCTTCCGGTTTTTTCGTCGCTTTTGGAGGTTTTGAATCTTCCCCGATCGGCTTTTCGGGCTGAAATTCTAAAATCGTTGCGCCTTTGTACTGAATTACCTTTGCGGGTGCGGTGCGAGAGGCTTTGATACGATCAATGTATTGATTTAACGCCGTTTGATCTTTCACCGATGAAACCATCACAATGCTTTTTGCCGACAGCAATGCAATCCCAAACTGATCGCCTAACCAGGGTTGAATATCATTTACGAAACTGGTTCCTTTTGCATTTGGATAAAGCAGCAGTCCTGGGAAGGTCAGATTGGTTGGAAATAGCTGGAACTGGCTGAGTTCTTTCCAGCGATCGTCTTGTGTGTTGATTAAAGCCACTCCGAATGTTTCTGCGGGGAGAATGGACGCGATCGAACGCGATTGCAGGATTGGAGCCGTTTCGGATTGAGCGAACGCTTTTGGAGGTGCGATCGACAGGGCTGGCACTGTGATCAAACTAACCGCCGCCAGCATTGTGAACAAAGAGCGTTTTAGCAACATAGTGGGCGTGAATAACGTAATAATTGGAATCCTTCTTAGGAAGGTGGAATCACTGAGAACAGTCAGTAATCTTTACATTAGGATGCCCCGCAATCCGCATTTTGGCATTTTCGTGGCATTTTCAACGATAGGAGAAAAGGCTTTGACAAGGTTAGAAACATTTGAATTTCAAACCGCAGAAACATTAATACGATTGGGCGTGTTGATGCTTTTTGTGGTGGCTGTCGCTTTTTTTGTGGCGGCGGAACTGGCGATCGTTTCGGCATCAAAAGGTGAAATCGATTCGCTGGCTCGTCAAGCGGATCGTCCTGGAACTCAGAAAGCGGCTCAACGAGTGCAACACGCGCAAAATAATCTAGGGCGCTATCTATCGGTGACTCAAACCGGAACGACGG
>DATJEM010000337.1:0-5143 GCA_035496615.1 Leptolyngbya sp. | reverse complement strand
TTCCATAGTCCCGAAATCGTAATAAAGTTGTTGATCGGGAGGATTGATTAAAACATATAGCGTATGATGAAAATCGTCGAGCCATTGTGCATCAAATCCATATCCACCTTGCTCTGGTGTTTTTACAACTTTAGGGCTGTTCAAATCACTTTCAGCAATCAGATAAAGCTTGCGGTTTTGCTGAATAGAAAGTTCTTCGACTCGATCGGCTAATTCTGATAGAAAGTGCCTTGCGCCCATGTCATAAATTGCGTGGACTGCATCCAATCTCAAAGCATCAATGTGAAACTCTCGCAGCCAATACAGCGCATTTTCGATAAAGTAGCTGCGCACCTCAGAACTATGAGCATCATCGAAATTAATTGCTTTGCCCCAGGGCGTTTTGTAGGTCTCAGTGAAGTAATCCCCAAATTGCTGAATGTAATTTCCTTCAGGACCAAAATGGTTATAAACCACATCCAAAACAATCGAAATGCCGTGCTGATGACTAGCATCAACCAGCTTTTTCAGCCCCACCACTCCTCCATAAGAATTCTGCACCGCATAAGGATAAGTTCCGTCATATCCCCAGTTTCGGTAAGCCTTTGGATCGTCCGTTTTCGTATCGCCTGGAAACTGCGCGACTGGCATAATCTCGATCGCAGTGATTCCCAATTCTTTCAGGGTTTGCAGCCGTGGAATAATCGCTTCAAACGATCCTTCTGGCGTAAATGTGCCAACGTGCAATTCATAAATCACCATGTCTTCTAGGGCGACTCCTTTCCACGGCGCGTCATGCCATTCAAACTGATGATCAACCACTGCTGAAGCTTCATGCACCCCCAACGGCTGCAACATAGATGCGGGATCAGGATAGGACTGCTGATCGTCTAGCTTATAGCGATAGTGAGTTCCAGGTTTAACCTCAGAAACGATCGCGCTCCAATACCCTTCACCTTTCGGCTGCATCTCGATCGAGCGGTCTGCCAACTCTAGCGTCACCGTCTGCGATCGCGGTGCCCACACGGTAAATTCAGCCCGATCGTTGCCCAAATACCAAGTTCCTACTTTCATAGCCCTAATGATTGCGTGAAGGTTCGATGAGTGTTAGCCGATTTTTCAGAACTTTAAGAAACGCTACAAATATTTTGATACCGTAGCTCTCGAACACCATACCTGAATCGTAGCGGTTGCCAATCTATCCCAAGTGGGAATGCGCCTGATGCAACGAACAGAAGTAGACCCAGCAAAAAGCCCAGATGCAATGGCACCTGGGCAACAATTCAAACTTGAGGGACTACGCTTCTAGCAAACTCCGCAGCATCCAGGCAGTTTTTTCATGCACCTGCATTCGTTGAGTCAGTAAGTCGGCAGTCGGCTCATCACTCGCTTCGTCAACCATCGGAAACAGCGATCGTGCCGTTCTCACGACTGCTTCTTGTCCTTCTACCAGCAGTTTGATCATGTCTTCTGCTTTAGGAACGCCTGGAGTTTCAGCGATCGAACTTAGCTTGACATACTCGCTGTAAGTTCCCGGAGCCGGAAAGCCCAAAGCTCGAATTCGCTCTGCAATCAAATCTACTGCCAGTGCAAGTTCGGTGTACTGCGTTTCAAACATCAAGTGCAGCGTTTGAAACATCGGCCCTTTGACATTCCAATGGAAATTGTGCGTTTTCAGATACAACGTGTATGTATCTGCTAACAAACGCGATAAACCATCGGCGATCTCTTGGCGTTTTGCATCTTCAATGCCGATCGAAATTTGACTAACCATGATTTTCTCCTAATCGTAATCCTGTAAATGCTCCAACCTACCGTTATTCTCTCGCAGCCAGAACACAATCTAGGCTAAATGTTGCTTAAGCACGGCTTTGGGAGCGCGGCGAACCTTACACAAAATCGTTTCATGTCCTAATCGACTACAGGCTTCAAACCGATGACAGCCCGAAAAGCCATAGTACTGTCCGTCTACTTCCAAAACATCGATCGGTTCTTGCAGTCCAATCTCCGAGATCGATGCCATCAAGTGCTTCACTTTGTCCTGATCGTTCTGCCGAAACAACGGGCGGCGGATCTGACGAATTGGGATGTCTTGAACTCTCATGAATCTTTCCCCTTTGACTCCTATATCATACTCATTATGACTACGACTTGCAACTTGTTTTAACGAGTCTCGTCTCCGCAACAGCAGCGTGCGATCGAGAACATTGATTCGATGAAGAGAAGCTCTAATCCTTGAAATTCCCAGTACAATCAAACACAGGTTTTCACACCTGTCTCACGTCCCCTTCCTGAATAGAAAGAGGCTTGACTCCTTTGGCTCTGACTTTGACTCGGCTCAATCCACTCCCTTCGATCGTTCTAGGCTTTACCTGCCTCGTCGGATTTGCGACTTCTGCTACCGCCGCACCGCCGCAAGATGTCGGAATTCACGTTGGGATCGTGCAGCGATTTGGCGATCGCCAAAAAGATACCTTGACACTAAAGGCGAATCCGGGCGATCGGCTCACCCTGCGCTTTGACACCAACGGCAAACCCGAAACGCTCAATACATCGGAGCTTAAGCTCGAAACTGCGACGCAGCGGTTCGCTCAACCTGTGGTCGAAGAGCGCGTTGTTTTTAGCACACACCGCAGTTTTGAAACCGCAGAAGATCAAGCCCAAGCCTGGAAAGCTCAGGGGATCGAAGTCGAAATTGCTCAACCAGAACGCTGGCAAGTTTGGGCGAAGCGCGATGTTTACAATACTCCTTTGTTGCGACGGTTGTTAATAAAAAGTCTGCAAGCCAAAGGCATTCAAACTGCGCGAATTGAGAGCAAAGTGGTGCAAGAAGTGCCGCGCCCAACTTGGGTATTAAACGGCTTCCGATATACTCGCGACCATGTAGACATCTCATCGGGATCGGGCGTGATCCAAGTCGATCGAGAAAACGACGACGCTCCAAACCGTCCTTACGGGGGCACTTTACAAATTCAGCCAAATGCTTACGGCAACTATAGCCTGGTGAATTTTGTTGGGATTGAGACCTATCTTAGAGGCGTGGTTCCTCACGAAATTGGCACTTGGGCACCTCAGCCCGTCTTAGAAGCACAAGCCATTCTTGCTCGAACTTATGCTTTACGGAATGTGCGCCGATTTGCGATCGACAATTACCAAATCTGTGCCACGACTCAATGCCAAGTGTATCGAGGATTAGACGGGGCGGAAGCTTCAACCGATCGAGCGATCGCAGCGACTCGCGGGCTGGTTTTAACCTATCAAAACGAACTGGTTGACGCAGTATATTCCTCGACGAGCGGCGGCGTAACTTCAAGCTTCAACGACATTTGGCACGGTTGGGATCGCCCTTATCTTAGAGCGGTGATCGATTCAGCCAATCCCGTTTGGGATCTGCGATCGCGCCGCTTATCCGATGAAGGCAACTTCCGCGCTTTTATCAATCAAAAGAAAGGCTTCAACGAAGACGGAACCGATATGTTCCGCTGGCGCTATGAAGTGCCGATCGCGACTCTCAACCAAGAGCTACACGACTATCTCAAAGCGGTGCGCCATCCGATGGCAAACTTCAAAACGATTCAGAACATCCAGGTCATTCAGCGATCGGACAGCGGACGCATTCTCAAATCTGCAATTGTTACCGATACAGGCACGATCGAACTCGAAAAAGATGACATTCAAACCGTATTTGATGCTCCTGCTAGTACGCTGTTTTATGTCGATGCCATGGTCGAGAAAAACAAAACCCTCAAAGGTTTTATCTTTACGGGTGGCGGATTTGGTCATGGGGTTGGCATGAGTCAATATGGCTCGTACAACTTGGGCAAACTGGGATGGTCAAGCGATCGTATCCTCAGCTTCTACTTTCCCGGCACGCAACTACAGCCAATCAGCAACTCGATTGTGCTATGGAAAGACCGATCGAACGAGCAAGCTTCAACGCGTTGAGCGCCGATCGATCGCAGGCTCATGAAAAAGCAGAAACCTCAATCGAGGCTTCTGCCACCAGAACTTAAGTCTTCAGGAGCAGAGAGAGCAGACGTGAGAAGCGAATCGTCTCTCTGCCGGATTTAAACCTAATAGAGTTCTTCTTCTTGGTGCGTCAGGATGGTGCAATCGGAAGTGGGATAAGCCACACAGGTCAAAACATAACCCGCTTGAATTTGATCATCGTCCAAGAAAGACTGATCCGACTGATCCACACCGCCTTCAGTGATCTTGCCAGCGCAGGTGGAGCAAGCACCCGCCCGACAGGAATAAGGCAGGTCAATCCCTTGCTCTTCCGCCGCATCCAGGATGTATTCGTCATCTGGCACTTCGATCGTCGTGTTCAGCCCTTCAGATTCGTTGATTAACGTGACTTTAAAAGTAGGCATTCGGTGATCCTCTCTAGTAATAGAAGCAGCAAAACTGCCGATGAATGCGAAACTTAAGTTTTCCCAATCAATGGTGCATGGCTTAAGTTCGACTCAATTCTGATACTACGGGAAAATTTAAGCGTTAAACCCGCCATTGAAGGGATTGATGAACGCGATTCCTAATAAATCATCGTGATTTGATCTACTTATACTTATAGGACGATCAAACGGGCACTCTCGGAGGCTACAATCCGTTACTGCTTAATTCAACATCTCTGCAACGTGCTTCAATCGGCGAAGCTGTGCTTCCATATCGGATTGCGTCCATTTTGCAGCAAATTGATTAAACCCAAAGCGGACGATCGGATTGGGAATCTCGAATTCAAATCGATTCAGTAAGCGCGTTCCCTTGCCTTCAGGACTGCACTCCCAACGATCGCGCCCCTGAAAAAATCCCTCAAACTGCCAAACGACTAATCCGGGCTGCCGTTCTGCCACCACGCTTTTGAGCGCAGGCTTCAGCACCGGAACTTGAATCACGAAGCGGCTCTCGCTCCCGACCTGCGTTGACCACTGCTCGATCGGTTCACAGCGCAGTGCCGGATTCAGCCAGCGGTGCATCAAGTTCAAATCAGTAAAACAGCGCTCTACCTTTGTCGCACTGGTCTGAATCAAAATCGATTGTTCAAAAGTTTGCAATTCCGCCATGACTGATCTCCTCTATAAGATTAAGTTTACGAAACATCATTCACTTTGATCGAGCATCAAGATCAAGCTCGATGGGGCACATCTTGTTTGCGTCGCTAAGT
>DATJEM010000336.1:0-6262 GCA_035496615.1 Leptolyngbya sp. | reverse complement strand
CGTTTTGTCACCATCTCCGCACTACGGGCACCCGAATTCCGGTATTGCTCATGATGGCGCGAGACACCGTAGACGATCGCGTCGCTTGTATCGAAGCAGGAGCCGACGATTATTTTCTCAAGCCTTACCGCAGTGATGATTTTTTAAAGCTAGTGCGCTTGTATCTCAAACCGGATGTGCCGAGTTCTGAGCAACTGAGATTTGGGGACTTGGCGTTAGATCTTTCGACTCGTCAGGCGTTGCGAAATGGTCGATCGATCGACTTAACCATGAAAGAATTCGAGTTGCTCAAATATCTGATGGAACATCCCCGCGAAGTTTTGGCGCGAGAGCAGATTTTAGAAAACGTCTGGGGCTATGATTTTGTAGGAGAATCGAATGTCATTGAAGTTTATATTCGCTATTTGCGCTTGAAGATCGAAGATGAAGGTGAAAAGCGCCTCATCCAAACTGTTCGCGGTGTTGGCTACGTTCTAAGAGAATCATGAAACTAAATTATCAACTGGTGGGCTTGGGGTTAGGATTGCTGTTAGCGAGTTGCTCCGCCGGAGACGCGCCGGAACTCAAGCTCAATGCAGCGCCCTCTCCCCGGCAAGCGCCGCTGCAAGCTCAACCTTCTACATCAGCAAACTCGCCAATGGGTCAGATTTTGCCACTTTCCGCATCTTTCAAAGCATCGGGTCAAGTGATCAACCTCGAAGTCGCAAAAACGCCAGACGAACAAGCGATGGGTTTAATGTACCGCACGAGTTTAGCCGACGATCGCGGAATGCTATTTCCGTTTAATCCGCCCCGCCCCACTCAATTTTGGATGAAGAATACGATCATCCCGCTAGATATGCTGTTTCTGCGAAACGGTGTGATTCGATCCATCTCAGCAAATGTGCCGCCCTGCCAGACCGATCCCTGCCCAGTTTACGGCGCTCGAAATGAAATCATTGACCAAGTGATCGAACTGCGGGCTGGAAGAGCCGCAGAACTTGGCTTAAAACCTGAAGATTCGATCGCAATCGAGTCCATTCACAACTAGACTCACCAAATTCCGCTCAAATCCTCCCGCTCACCGAAAAACCCCATAAGGGCGGCTATGTTTTCGCCGATATTTCAATGTCGTTAATAAATGTCGTTAATATTTGTAACTAAATGTTGAGATAAATTTAAACGCTACTACGATTCACATGACTCAGCCGAAGATCCTGCGATCGATAGAAATCTCTGATGTAAACCAGCCCTAAACTCATAACTTCAGCTTAACGGCGCAGATAACTTGCAGTTTTTTACGTAACCATGAAAAGCTTTTAACGAACTAATATTAACTTGCGATAATAACTTTTTAGCGCTTCCTTCCCAACGCTACCTTTTGCTTAACTTTGCCTCTCGAATCATTCTGGTGCGGAGGTGCCACCAGGGTAAGATCTTACGGCTTAGTCCACCTCTTACACTGGCTACTCGACCCGCTCGTATTGCTCTAATCTGCCCATAATTGGGGTCACTTAAACCTCCTCTACTCAAAGGTGAACGCCATATGCTTACCGTAACTCATCCCAAGCCTCAATCAAAATTCATCCGCTTTCTTCAGGAAGATCTGGCGCTGTCTTCTTCTTCGATCGCACTCGCAATGCGTTACCGTGAGCAAGATCCAGGTCCTCTCCCCATGGTTCTCTGGCAATATGGACTAGTCTCAATTGATCAGCTTGACCGAATCTACAATTGGCTAGAATCTGCCGAAAAGTAGCGTTCCAGAAGAATGACACATTCCTTAATCAGGGAAAAACAGGGTGTGAGACTTTTATTCCTAGACCAAACTGGCAAATCTGGAGGCGCAGAACTCTGTCTACTAGATATCGCGAACGATCACCGAGACTCTAGCTTGGTGGGCTTGTTTGAGGACGGCGATTTTAGACAGCGGTTGGAGCAGCGCAAAATTCCAGTTCAGATATTGACGCAAACAGCGATCGCGGTTCGCAAATCTAGCGGCGCAATCTCAGGATTGTTTAGCCTGAGCCAGTTATTGCCCTTAATCGGTCGCGTAGCTACCCTGAGTCGTCAGTACGATGCAATCTACGCGAATACTCAAAAAGCGCTTGTCGTCGGCGCGATCACGAGCGTGCTTGCGAATCGCCCTTTGGTGTTTCATCTGCACGATATTCTCTCGCTCGATCACTTTAGTCAGACGAACCGCCGTCTAGCGGTGCTGATGGCAAACCGATCAAAGCTTGTAATTGCCAATTCTCAGGCAAGCCGATCGGCGTTCATTGAGGCAGGCGGCAACCCAGATCTCGTCGAGGTGGTGTACAACGGCTTCAATATTGAAGACTATGCCGCTAAGGTTGATATTGATGCCCTCCGCTCATCATTGGGGCTAGAAGGATTTGTCGTGGGACACTTCAGCCGTTTATCTCAGTGGAAAGGGCAGCACGTTTTGATCGAAGCGTTGCAGCACTGCGATCGCAGTGTCAACGTGATTTTTGTCGGCGATGCGCTATTTGGAGAACAGAGGTACGTTCAGCAGTTGCAGCAACAAGTTGAGCGCTTGGGACTTTGCGACCGCGTCAAATTCCTCGGTTTTCGCACTGATGTAATTGCGCTGATGAAACTTTGTGAAGTCGTTGCCCATACGTCGATTGCTGCGGAACCGTTTGGACGAGTCATTGTGGAAGCAATGCTCTGTGGTAAACCAACGATCGCAGCCAAAGCAGGCGCAGTCCCCGAACTGATTGATCCAGGGGTAACAGGGTGGCTCACTCCGCCTGATCGCCCGGAAGAATTGGCAAAGACGATCGAATATTGTCGTCGGTCTCCAACGGAGACACAAGATGTTGCTAAAGTTGCTCAAACTCAAGCAAGGCAAAAGTTTCAACTTACAGAAACAAACCGCCAGATTCGTCAGCATTTACAGAACAGATTAGCGAAATCCGTCTGAAGAAATCGTGTAATCCCTCGATCGAAGTATTACAAAAGAGCGATTGTCTTCTAAACTACAGGCGAAAGATTTTTTGCACGCTGTGTAAAAACCTGAAACTCTATATTTACCGAAAGCATGGTCAGCAAACCTTTGATCAGCATCTTCTTACCGAGTTTGGCAGGAGGTGGAGCCGAACGTGCCATGCTGTACTTAGCGATCGGACTTGCTGAACGTCGTTGGCGAGTTGACTTAGTGTTAGCAGAGACGACGGGCGACTACCTCGATTTAATTCCGCCCGAAGTTCGGCTGATCGATCTCCGTGCAAAATTTCCTGTGATTGTTTCTAAAACGATCGCTCTGCATCACTACTTACAGAAAGAGCAGCCCGCTGTTCTATTCTCAGCCCTCGACATTCTGAGTTCGGCACTCTGGGCGCGGTGGAGTGCAAAGGCTTCTACAAAGATCGTGATGTGTGTTCAAACCTATCTATCCGAGCAGTTCAAAACTTATCCCGGAAGCATCTTTGGCAACGCTCGATCGCAAATGGTGCGCTGGCTTTATCCCAAATCTGATGCGATCGTGGCTGCTGCTTGGGGAACAGCAGAAGATGCTGCCACCCTCACCCGCCTTCCTTTAGATCGGATTCAAGTCATTTATAATCCTGTAATCACGCCGGAAGTTTTTCAGAAAAGCGAAGAACCTCTAGAACATTCTTGGTTTCAGCCTGGATCGCCCCCGGTGATTTTGGGAATTGGCAGATTAGTGAGCCAGAAAGATTTTTTCACGCTGATCAAGGCGTTTGCAAAAGTTCGAGAAATTCGCTCGGCTCGGCTAATGATTTTAGGCGAAGGCGAACAGCGCTCTGACTTAGAAAAACTGATTCAGCAATTGGGGTTAGAAGCAGATGTCGCCCTTCCCGGATTTACTGAGAATCCTTATCAGTTCTTGTCCAGAGCGGCTGTATTTGTCCTGTCATCTCGGTTTGAAGGATTTGGCAATGTCGTTGCCGAAGCTCTAGCCTGCGGTACGCCTGTCGTTTCTACCGACTGTCCTAGCGGACCTGCCGAGATTCTAGACGGTGGAAAATACGGTACGCTGATTCCAATCGGTGATCCTGACACGATGGCAACCGCAATTTTAGCAACCCTGACTGTGCCCGTGAATCGAACTGCTCTCCAGCAACGATCGCTGCAATTTGAGCGCGATCGCATTGTCGAGCAGTATGTGGCACTGATCAAAACCCTCCTATAGAAAGCCTGTTGTGTCCGAGATGCGAATCCTTCATGTTCTAAATCACACTCAAGAGATTGGTAACGGAATTGTCAATGCCGCGATCGATCTTGCTTGCTGTCAAGCTCAAGCTGGGTTCGAGGTTGCGATCGCATCAAGCGGCGGCGAGTATGAAACTTTGATGAAGCAATATCAGATCCGGCATTTTGCGATCGCGACTCCCCTCGCTTTTCATAAAGTCGTAAATACTACTAAAGCCTTCCGGGAAATTACGCAGCATTTTTCGCCTGATGTTGTTCACGCCCACATGGTTACAGGTGTAATCCTCGCAAGACTACTCCGCGGAAACTCTAGCTATGCGTTGATTTCAACCGTCCATAACGAATGGCAACGCCACGCTGTTCTTATGGGAATTGCTGATCGCGTGATTGCTGTGAGTCGATCCGTTCAGCGATCGATGCAACATCGCGGCATCCCATTACAGAAGCTGTGCATGGTTGCAAATGGAACGATTGATAGCCCCCGGCATCCCTCGCTTAATCTCATGAAACCCTTGCCACTTCAACGTCCTGCCATTACGACGTTAGCAGGGTTATATCACCGCAAGGGAATTGACCTCGTACTTAAAGCCTTTGTGCAGGTAGCTGACGAACACCCCGATGCCCATTTATATTTAGTAGGAAATGGACCAGAGCGAGCAGCTTACGAGCAGTCTGTGCAAGACAGTCCTCACCGAAAACGGATTCACTTTGAGGGCTTTCAAGCCGAACCGCAATGTTACCTGCTCTCAACCGATATCTTTGTTCTCGCGTCGCGTCAAGAACCATTTGGACTGGCGCTCTCGGAGGCACGGGAAGCTGGATGCGCGATCGTAGCAAGCGACGTGGACGGCATTCCCGAAGTCCTCGACGGCGGCAAGGCAGGGCAACTTGTTCCGGTTGGCGATGTGATTGCGCTTTCTGAGGCACTCTCAAACCTCTTAAAGCGTCGCGAAGACTTAGAAGCTTGGAGACATCGTGCCCAGACCAATTTGGACTGGCTGCGAGTGGAACGAGTGCATCAAGAAACGCTAGGGGTGTATCAAGCTGCGATCGCAGAAACGACGCGGGCTGTCTGTGCTTAGGAGACTTAAGAGGATTATGAATTTAAATTCAGCAGTTAGAAAGGTTCAGCCTAACCCGCTGATGATGGCAACGCTACTCGGATTGACCACACTGCCAATAATATACGCGACTCCTGCAACCGCTCAGAGTTCGGATCGCCTTGCTCAATCCCCCGCTGCCGCTCCGAGCGCTGGCTCAGTTCGAGTCGATGAAGGCTACTTACTCGGCTCAGGCGATAGGGTAAAGCTCGATATTTTTGGCGTTCCAGAGTACAGCGGCGAATATCAAATCATGTCCGATGGCTCAATCAACTTGCCCTTAGCAGGAAGTGTGAACTTGCAGGGATTAACCATGCGCCAAGCCTCTGATAAATTGACGAGACGCTACGGCGAGTATTTGACGCGCCCAGTGATTACAGTCAGTTTACTCACAGCGCGTCCGATTCAGGTGGCGATTTCTGGCGAGGTTGCTCGCCCTGGAGCCTACACAACCCTGCTCAACGATACAGGGGTTCCCACCTTAAGCCGGATGTTGCAGATGGCAGGTGGACTCAAACAATCTGCCAATCTTCAGCAGGTCGAAGTGACTCGGCGGACTCCCGGAGGCGGTGCGACCCAATCTTTCAAAGTAAACCTGGCTAAATTTCTCAAGGATGGGGATTTGTCTCAGGATGTGCAACTGCGAGATGGAGATAGTGTGGTTGTCCCCGCTGCAACTACGCTAAACGTCGCAGATTCGGCTGAGTTATCAACTTCGAGTTTAGGAGCCAACTTCGATCGACCCATCAGTGTGATTATTGCCGGCGAAGTGAATCGCCCAGGTCCGCAAACCGTGCGGGGTGAAACCATCTCACAAACCGATCCGACAACAACTCCGGTAGCACCCGGACAGCCCGCAGTCCTAACGCAGCGATTGAAAGCGCCGACCATCACCAGAGCGCTTCAGCAAGCGGGCGGAATCACACAGCGAGCAGATATTCGCGATGTCGAAGTGAAGCGAACGGTCTCAAGCGGTCGAGAGCAAG
>DATJEM010000335.1:0-4140 GCA_035496615.1 Leptolyngbya sp. | reverse complement strand
CAGTGTGTATTGCTGTGCCGACCAGATTGCATCATGCGGTCGGAATGGCGGCTCTGAAGGCGGGAGTTCACGTTTTAATCGAAAAGCCGATCGCGGCAAGTATCGCGGAAGCAGAATCATTGGTGAATGCTGCTGCTGATTGTCAATGTATTTTGCAAGTTGGACATATTGAACGGTTCAATCCGGCGTTTCAAGAACTCAGCAAAGTTCTCAAAACTGAGGAACTGCTGGCGCTTGAGGCACATCGCATGAGTCCTTACAGCGATCGAGCCAACGATGTCTCGGTTGTCTTAGATCTGATGATTCACGATATTGATTTGCTGTTGGAATTAGCAAATTCTAAAGTTGTGAAACTGACTGCTAGCGGAAGTCGGGCTTCTAATTCGGGTCAGCTTGATTATGTAACGGCAACGCTTGGGTTTGCCAATGGGATTGTGGCAACGCTGACCTCTAGCAAAGTGACGCACCGCAAGATTCGACGAATTTCAGCGCACTGCAAAAACTCATTAACGGAAGCGGATTTTCTCAATAATGAGATTTTGATTCATCGTCAAACGACGGCGAATTATAAAACAGAGTATGGTCAGGTGTTGTATTGCCAAGACGGGCTGATCGAAAAGGTGAAGACGAGCAATATTGAGCCGCTTCACGCAGAGCTAGAACATTTTGTGCAGTGTGTTCGGGGCGGAATGGCTCCTTCGGTGGGAGGGATTCAGGCGCTCAAGGCTCTGAGATTGGCAAGTTTGATCGAACAGATGGCGCTAGACGGAAAGGTTTGGCATTCTGCGCCAGATTCTAAAGTGATTGAATTAGAAACGGCAGCGATCGCGGTTTAACCCAAGTTCAAAACCCTTGAGTGAGGGGCAGAGCGATCTGTCCCTCATTTTTTCTAATTCGCTTCTAAGTCGAACACAATTTGATAGATTCGATCGCGGTTCAACTGCCGGACTGCCTTGAGATATTCCTCAGCGGCACTTCGTTTTCTAAACCGTTGAACAGTGGTATGTTTCAAATCGGGCGATAGCTGCACGATGCACCACGGGCTTAAACGCGCACGATAATCGAGTGCCGATCGATCCGGCAGATCTGCTGATATCATAGGCATACCTCAAATTGGGGTTTGTCGCCCTTCGGGTTTTCCAGACGTAGAGGGGCGACTTGTTTTTTTGAACACCTTTATTAAATGCTGCGTTCGCAGCGGATGTCAAGTCCTTAATGGGGAAAATTAGGCTGAAAGTGCGAGAACTTGCTAAAGAAAAAAAATGGACGTTGAGAGAAGTTTCTGACCGAACTGAAATTCCTTACGGAACGATTAGAAGCTATGCCCATTCTCCTACTTTGGCGACCGTCGATTACACAGCGTTAATTAGGTTGGCGCGGGCTTTTGAAGTCACGATCGAAGATTTAGTCGAAGTCATCGAAGAGTAAGTAATAAGACTTAGAATAAAGTGAGACTTAGTTCTTCTAGCCCAATTCGCCAAGCTTCATGTCATTGTCATCCATGCAACTTCCTCCCTCGCTCGATCGAATTGTGCAGCGTTTAGCACGATCGACCGAACCCAAACGTAAGTATGAGCTTCTGATCACGTTGGCACAGCGCCTCAAACCCTTTCCTGAAGCCGAGAAAAATCCAGAAAATAAAGTGTCTGGCTGTGCTTCTCAAGTCTTTGTCGTGGCGAATTTAGAAGATGGAAAAGTGCAGTTTCAAGGCGATTCAGATTCCCAATTAGTCAAAGGATTGGTCGCTTTATTGGTTGAAGGCTTGAGCGGATTGCCTCCTCAAGAAGTCGTGGAACTATCCCCAGAATTTATTCAGGCGACTGGATTAGATGTCAGTTTGACTCCTTCGCGGGCAAACGGTTTCTACAATATTTTGGCGAAAATGAAACAAAAATCGCAGATGTTGATTGAGAACCCTTAAGAATTTGCAGCCTAATAAAGATCAGCATCGATCGTTAAATCAACCAGTTGTGTTCTCAAGATTTTTATAGCCAAATTTCGTTTGTCACGCTGTCCTTTGCCCCATCGCGCATTCGCACATTCGCTGCATTGATATGAAAGCATTTGTCACTGGAGGAACAGGATTTGTCGGAGCAAACTTGGTGAGAACATTGCTCCAAGCGGGCTATGAGGTTCGAGCCTTAGCGCGTCCCAATGCTCAATTAGACAACTTAAATGGGTTAGAAATCGAAGTCATAAAAGCAGATCTCACTGATCCGGATTTGGCTCGATCGATGAAAGGTTGCGATTGTTTATTCCATGTTGCAGCACATTATTCACTGTGGCAGCGCGATCGAGAAACCTTGTATAAAAGCAATGTTCTTGGAACACGCAATATCTTAGCTGCCGCGAGAACTGCCGGAATTAAGCGATCGATTTACACCAGTTCGGTTGCCGCGATCGGGATCGATCCCAGCGGAAAACCAACTACGGAACACTATCAATCTTCTGTGGAGAAGCTAATCGGACACTACAAACAATCAAAATACTGGGCAGAACAAGAAGCGATTAAAGCGGTTCAACTCGGTCAAGATGTGGTGATCGTCAATCCCAGTACGCCGATCGGGGCGTATGACATCAAACCCACGCCGACAGGGGATATTGTTCTGCGATTTTTACAGCGTCGAATGCCTTCCTATGTTGAAACTGGATTGAATTTCATTCATGTGCAAGATGTCGCGCAAGGACATTTACTCGCGCTCCAAACAGGCAAAACCGGAGAGCGATACATTCTCGGCAATCAAAACCTCAGTTTGAAACAAATTTTGGATCAACTGAGTCAAATCACCGGACTGAGTGCGCCTGCTCGATCGATTCCCGTCTGGCTACCCTTGAGCTTGGCTTGGATTGACGAAGCGATTCTAACGAAATTTGGTAAAACGCCTTCAATCCCGATCGATGGGGTGAGAATGTCCAAACAACCGATGTACTACAATCCAGAAAAGGCGATTCGCGAACTGGGACTTCCCCAAACGCCCATTCGCACCGCTTTGGAAGATGCCGTAAACTGGTTCCAATCGAACAATAGGATTTAGTGAGGAGATAGCAATGGGTGTTCCCCTACAGCAAGTCGTCGGAGTCGGTTCATATTTAGTCATGCAGCGCTTAATGGGTCGCAAGCGGTTTCCGTTGGTTTTAATGCTTGAACCCTTGTTTCGCTGTAATTTGGCTTGTTCTGGCTGCGGTAAAATCCAGCATCCTGTTGAGATCCTCAAACAGAATTTAACCCCTGAAGAATGCTTCAAAGCAGCAGAAGAATGTGGTGCGCCCATCGTTTCGATTCCGGGTGGCGAACCCTTGCTGCATCCTCAAATTGGCGAAATTGTGCAAGGATTGGTCGATCGCAAAAAATTTATCTATCTCTGCACCAATGGCATTCTCTTAGAAAAGAGCCTCGATAAGTTCAAACCCTCGCCTTATTTTACGTTTATGGTGCATTTGGACGGGCTGCGCGATTGGCATGATCAATGCGTCGATCGTAAAGGCGTGTTCGATACAGCCGTCAAAGCGATCAAAGCTGCCAAGGCAAAAGGCTTTCAAGTCAACACCAATACGACCATCTTCGACGGTGCTGATCCAAACGAAATGCACGAATTCTTCGATTTCCTCACCGAACTGGGAGTCGATGGTATGCAAATCTCGCCCGGATATTCCTACGATTGGGCACCCGATCAAGATCACTTTCTCAAACGCGAACAAACCAGAGCCTTGTTCCGCCAAATCCTCGCGCCGATGAAGCGCGGCAAGAAGTGGAACTTTAGCCATAATCCGCTTTTTCTCGATTTTCTCATCGGCGAAAAAGACTATGAATGCACCCCCTGGGGCAGTCCGAGCTACAGCGTTTTGGGTTGGCAAAAGCCTTGTTATCTCCTGAACGAAGGACATTACAAAACCTTCCAAGAGCTACTCGATAAAACCGATTGGAATCAATACGGGCGCAAGAGTGGCAACCCGCAATGTGCAGACTGTATGGTGCATTGTGGCTATGAACCGACTGCCGCAGTGGATGCGATGCAGCCGCAGAATATTGGGCGGGCAATGACTTCGGTGTTAGGAAAATAGGGGTCTGAGGCGATCGACAGTTCATCGATCGTCTCTATCGATATAAATATGATGGTTGAAAGCTGAACTAAAACAAGC
>DATJEM010000334.1:0-5212 GCA_035496615.1 Leptolyngbya sp. | reverse complement strand
GATCAGAACTTGACGATCGCGGCGAATTTTGCCAATCTCAAACACTTGCGCTAATGTTTGTTCTCGCTGCTTTGGCGACAAATTAAACAATGCCTCTGTTGCCCGAATTCGCTGCAATCCGTTGGGTTGATGACTATCTCCAGTGATATGGCAAAAAGCGCGTGAAATCCGTTCGGCTTGGTTGTAACCGCGCTGCCGTTGTTTGTCAGCATGGAGCGGAATCGGTATCACAGTCAATTTATTTTGGCTGAGAGAAGCTTCTAGCCACGATCGCGCCAAGCCTTCTCCCAACGGCACAGCGAGTTCAGAACAGCGATCGTACTTCAATTTGGAAATTGTGCGTTTGAGCGTGTCGGCATAGTTTCCCCAAGCAAAAACTCTCGGTTGGTCTTGCCAACACTGTGCAGGATGGGTGAGGCGATCGCCTTCTAATCGACGTTGGCAATCGAGACAAAAAATTTCAGCCGTGGAACGATCGCATAACGAACACGGTTTTTGCAGCACTAAATTAAAGAATTTATCCAGCATTTTGCAAGATTAGACACCTAACTTTAAGATTCCCTGCGCCAAACATTCATTTATTCTGAGGAATTCCGCACGGTGCGATCGCGTCTCTTACAATCAAGAGTCATGCTTATCAATCGCGGGTTGTGGAAACTTTGTTCTGGCTCGATCACTCCGCATCTAAAACTCAAATCGGCGAACAAGCCCTACACCTGAGTTTGTTGGCGCAGAAAGGTTATCCCGTACTTCCGAGTGCGATCCTCTCTGCAACTCGGTTTCGTCGCTTTCTCGAAACGATCGATTGGCTAGAGCCGCTGTTTGCAGATTTGCCCTACTCTTCGTTGCGCCTCAACCTCGAAGACTCACAGCAGCTTCAAACGATCGCCCGCCAAATTCGCCAAACCATTGAGCAGGCTGAACTGCCGGAGGCTTGGATGCTAGAAATTCAGCAGGCGATCGCCCAATTTCCCGATCTGGGCACCCCTTCAGCGGTGATTTTGCGTCCTTCGATCGCGGTTGCACCGCTCACCTCAAGCCAAGCGCTGATCGATTTAATGGAACCTCAGATTTGCGGAACAGAGGCAGATCAGTTGGCGATCGGACTAAAAACGCTCTGGGCGGAACTGTTTCGGGCGCGGAACTTAGTCTATTGGCAGGGTGCGAAGATTGAACTTCAGAAAATTCAGTTTGCGGTATTGATTCAGCCGATCGGCAGTGCGATCGCGTCTGGATCGCTGCAAGGGAGTCCCTCAAATTGGGAAATTACTGCCTGTCGCGGCTTGAATCTGGCGATTTCACGCGGCGAAGTGCTGCCAGAAATCTATAAAATTTCTGAAAATCAAATTCAATTCCGCCAAGCAGGACGACAAACGCTGATCTATCGAGTGCAATCAGGAACCGAGCCATTAGCGCGATCGACGTTCATCGATTCCGCCCCCGTTCTAACAATTTCACAGCAAGAAACCTTACTCGCACTGACTCGAACCGTTCATTTCCCTGGCGTTCTAGATTGGCAGTTCTACGGCTCACAGCTTTATCTCACCACGGTACATTATTCGGACTTGATCGCGAATGCTTCCGCTGTTCCAAGCCATTCGGCACGGTCGATCGTGACTGGACTTGCTGCCGCTCCTGGACAAGCGATCGCCCCCGCGTTTGTTCTAACGGATTTGAAACTGCCCGAAACCCCCATTCCAACAGGTTGTGTTTTAGTAACCCCGATGATTTTGCCGAGTTGGATACCCTTGCTCAAAGATGCGGCTGCGATCGTGGCAGATCAAGGCGGTATGACCAGTCACGGGGCAATCTTGGCGCGAGAACTGGGAATTCCTGCGATCGTCGGGGCGAAAGATGCGACCCAACGCCTTCACACCGGAGACCTGATCGTGGTGAATGGCGATACGGGATCAGTGACGATCGCCGCTCCTTCCGATCGCGTTGCATCACCTTCAGAGCAAGCGAATACAGAATGGAATGTGACTGCCACACAACTGATGATCAATTTAAGTCAGATTAGTTCTATTGAAAATGCCGCAGAATTGAACGTCGATGGAATCGGATTACTCAGATCCGAATTAATGCTGGGGGGAATGCTAGAACAGTCTTCTGAGTTTGTCGATCGATTAAGCGATCAAATTCAGCAGTTTTCGCGATCGTTTGCGCCGCGTCCCGTGTTTTATCGCAGTTTAGATCTGCGATCGCATGAGTTTGCAACTGATGGAACCTTGTCCCCTGAAACCAACCCAATGTTGGGAATGCGGGGAACATTCAGCTATTTGCAAGACTCTAATCGCTTTGATCTTGAACTCGCTGCCCTACATCAAGCTTTAGAAGCCGGATGTGCAAATTTGAGATTGATTTTACCGTTTGTTCGCACGATCGAAGAGTTTGTCTTTTGCCGTCATCGAGCCGAGCGCTTCGGATTGCTAGAGTATGCTCAATTTCAACTTTGGATCATGGCGGAAGTGCCTTCAGTCGTGTTCCTTTTACCAGAGTATGTGCAAGCGGGAGTACAAGGAATTTGTATTGGCACTAGTGATCTTACTCAGTTGATGTTGGGAGTCGATCGCGATCAAAGTGCAATGTCAAAAGCCTTTGATCAAACGCATCCTGCTGTGATGAACGCGATCGCGCAACTGATCAAAACGGCGCACCAGTTGAACATTCCCTGCTCGATTTCCACTCAGGCAACCCTAACCTCAGAAATCATCGATCTCTGGGTAGAATGGGGCGTTGACTCGATCTCAGTGAATTTGCCTGCTGTGGAAACGACGCACCGACTGATCGCCCGTGCCGAACAGCGCATTTTGTTGAAGCGCGATCGCGAATCGATTTGATTCCGCTACCAATTGATTCCGCTACCAATTGATTCCGCTACCAAGCCCGCTGATACTGCACCGGAGTCGGAATCGATTGCCGCAGCTTTTTCGCCGCTCTCATCGCCCAGTATGGATCGCGCAGCATTTCTCGACCCAACAGCACCATATCTGCTTGCCCCATGCGAATAATTTGATCCGCTTGTTCCGGCGAGGTAATCATGCCAACGGCTCCGGTTGCAATCCCCGTCTCGCGGCGAATCCGATCGGCAAACCCCGTTTGATAGCCTGCCCCAGTTGAAATTTTTTCTCCAGGTGCGATCGCGCCCGATGAACAATCCATCAGGTCAACTCCCAATGACTTCAGCTTATCGCTCAACAGCACACTCTCTTCGATCGTCCAGCCATTTTCAAGCCAGTCGATCGCCGAAATTCTTACCCAGAGTGGCGTTTGATCCGGCAAAATCGCTCTCACCGCTGCAGTCACTTCACACAAGAACCGAATGCGATTGGCAAAACTGCCGCCATATTCATCTGTGCGCTGATTGCTGATCGGAGAGAGAAACTCATGCAACAGATAACCATGCGCCGCGTGAATTTCAATCACATCAAAGCCCGCCTCCAACGATCGTTGAGCCGCTGCCACAAACGATCGCGTCAATGCCTGAATTTGTTCAATGCTTAATGCGATCGGCTTGATACTTTCAGACTCAAAAGGTAAAGCGCTTGGAGCGATCGGAATCCAACCACCTTGAGCTTCTGAAAGCACAACTCCATTTTCCCACGGTGGCGCAGTGCTAGCTTTTCGCCCCGCATGAGCAAGCTGAATTCCAGCCATCGCGCCATTGTGATGAAGCATTTTTACAATGTTTGCCAGTGGCTCAATCTGTTCGTCTTGCCAAATTCCCAAATCTTGCGGTGAAATGCGTCCTTCAGGCTCGATCGCGCTTGCTTCTGTGATGATCAGTCCGGCTCCGCCCACGGCTCGACTGACTAAGTGAACAGTATGCCAATCATTTGCGAAACCATCTTTGCTAGAATATTGACACATTGGAGACACAGCAACACGATTGCGAAAAACAATTCCTCGTTGATGAAAAGGTTCAAATAGATGTGGCATGAGTGATCGATAATGATTTAGCGTTCATGTAATCTCGAAACGTCTGACAAAGCATGGCTCATTTGGAAGATTTAATATTGGGATATTTTTAGCAGTCGTCCTCTTGAATTCAGCGATCGTTGCGATCGACTCGTCTCGATCGACGTGTATCGATTTTTCTGGATTGATAGCAAAGTTGTGAATTCACGCTAAAGTGATACGGTCAATATTTCTGAAGCGCTCGATCGTGGATTACGAAACTGCTCGTCGATTGTTGATTGATCAAACCAATTTTGATGCCGCTGATACGTTTCTCGCACGGTTGGGTCAGGGTCAACCCCCGGTACCGGGTCAGGTTACGTCGATTTTGCTGGCATTGAAAGTCGTGTTTGATGCGCTCAAAGATCAAACGGTTCTCGATCGTGATTTAGCTTCAGCCTTATTTCTCATTTCGAGCGAGGCGAGAACCTTGTTTAGCGCGAAACTGGCAAAAAGTTCGGATTGTCCACCGCTGTTAAATGAAGATCTAGGACGAATTGCGATCGCCGTGAAAAGCATTTTTTCGGGAACCTGGCAAGGTTAGCTCCCAATTCGAGTGCTAGGCTGAAGGAGTGCGATCCACTAACATTCCCGCAGTGACTTCTCCTTTTTTATCCGAACGCCTCCTCTTCACGCCTGCGACTCCTCAAGCAGATGCCATTCCGCTGATCTTTGCCTTCCCAAACGAATACAGTGTGGGGATCACTTCGCTCGGTTATCAAGTGGTTTGGGCAACGTTGGCAGCACGATCGGATCTTGATGTGGCGCGATTGTTCACCGATGTTCACGAGTCTCTTCCTTCTGCGCCCGAAATCCTCGGCTTTTCAATGTCTTGGGAATTAGATTATGTGAATATTCTAGGGTTGTTGGAATCGTTGGATATTCCGATTTGGAGCCGCGATCGCACTCATCACCCGATCGTCTTTGGCGGCGGACCTGTTCTCACCGCGAATCCTGAACCTTACGCAGATTTCTTCGATGTCTTTTTGCTGGGAGATGGCGAAATCGTTTTAGATGCGTTTATCAATGCTTATCAAGCAGTTCGCAACGCCGATCGAACGACACAGTTGAAGCATTTAGCCCAGGTTCCAGGCATCTACGTTCCAAGCTTATATGAAGTCACTTATCAGAGTCCCGATGGTGCGATCGCAGCGATTACCCCGATCGATTCCGCGATTCCCGCCCAAGTTCAGAAGCAGACCTATCGCGGCAATACGCTCTCAACGTCAACGGTTGTGACTGAGAAAGCTGCTTG
>DATJEM010000333.1:0-8879 GCA_035496615.1 Leptolyngbya sp. | reverse complement strand
CAGCGCGAAATTGAACAGTGTACGGCGTTAATTATGAAAACGCTCGATCGACCCAATCCTTACACGCTGGCGTATCAAAGCCGAGTCGGTCCGGTCGAATGGCTCAAACCTTATACCGAAGACGCGATCGAAGAACTCGGTGCTGAAGGCGTTAAGAGTTTAGCCGTGGTTCCGGTGAGCTTTGTGTCCGAGCATATCGAGACGCTGCAAGAAATCGACATGGAATATCGCGAAGTTGCAGAAGAAGCGGGGATTACGCGATTTGAGCGTGTCCCGGCTTTGAACACTCACCCGGTATTCATTGGCGAACTAGCAACGATCGTCACGGATGCGCTCGATTCGCCTTCGGTACATTTCTCTGAAGTGGCACATCCACAAAAGCAAGTGAAGATGTATCCCCAAGAGCGTTGGCAGTGGGGCATGACCACTTCTGCTGAAGTCTGGAACGGTCGCGTTGCCATGCTTGGGTTAATTGCGCTGATCATTGAGATGATTTTGGGTCGCGGTCCGCTTCATGCCTTCGGTATCCTCGGCTAGAGTTGCGTGGGCAGCTCGATCGTAAATTCTGTTCCTTCACCCGGAGCAGAATTGCAGGTCAAGCTCCCCTGATGTTTTTGAATAATAATTTGATACGCGATCGCCAGTCCCAATCCTGTCCCTTTGCCGACAGGCTTCGTCGTGAACGCAGGATCAAACATTTCTTGCTGAACTGTTTGAGACATTCCGACTCCAGTATCTCGAATCCGGATCACAACTTTGTCGGCTTTCAGTTCAGTTGTAATCTGGATTTGATTGGGGTCAGCCAGAATTTCGTGATAGCTTCTGCCGTGATTTGATTCTTCGATCGCATCGATCGCATTCGCCAACAGATTCATAAACACCTGATTTAACTGCCCTGGAAAGCACGAAACAGGTGGCAGTTCAGCATAGTTGCAAATCACTTGAATCGCAGGGCGCTGTGAATTCGCTTTGAGACGATGCTGTAGCAGCAAAAGTGTGCTGTTGATGCCGTCTTGAATTTGCAGTTCGATCGTATTTTCACTATCGCTGCGAGAAAATGTCCGCAACGATCGACTGATGTGAGCAATCCGATCGGCAGCAATTTGCATCGTGCTGATCAACTGAGGCAGATCTTTTTCGAGAAAGGGCAGATCCAGTTCCTCAGCATCTTGAACGATTTCGTCCACCGGATTGGAATAGAACTGGTGATATAAATGCAAATGGTGCATCAACTCCCCAATGTACCGTTTCGCGTGTTCCAGATTTCCGGTAATCGAATTCAACGGATTATTGATTTCGTGCCCGATGCCTGAGACAAGTTGACCCAGCGTAGACATTTTTTCCTGCTGAATCAGTTGAAGCTGGGCGGACTGAAGCTCATCTAGCGATCGAGAAAGCTGGATCGTGCGATCGGCGACACGCTGTTCTAATTGTTCGGTGAGCGTTTTTAGCTGTTGGGTTTGCTGTCTAAGTTTGAGATGAATCTGCACGCGGGCGAGAACTTCCTGATGCTGAAACGGTTTCGTGATGTAATCGACCGCGCCGAGGCTCAACCCTTTCACTTTATCTTCGGTGTCGGAAAGTGCCGTCACGAAAATGATCGGAATCTCTTGAATTTTGGGATTGGATTTGATGCGATTGCAGGTTTCAAACCCATCAATCCCTGGCAGCATAATGCCCAGCAAAATGAGATCCGGCGAAACAACTTCTAATTTGCTCAACCCATCTTCGCCGCTTTTTGCAATCAGAGTGCTATACCCTGCCCCTTCCAACACATCAGATAAAACACGCCCATTCGTCGCGTTATCATCCACAATTAAAATCAGAATTTGTTCTGTCATACTGCCGAAAGAAACTGATTGAGCAAAAATTGAGCAAAATAAAATCGCCTGATTGTCAAAGGCTGCCTCCAATTGTAGAATTTTCTCTGCTCACCGACGAAGGGATCATCGGCGTAGTTTGGCATTGCGGCAGCGATCGTAGCGGTCGTATTATTTCAAGCTTGGTGATCCCTGACATTAAGACATCCATAATAATTGAATTTAGTTAAAATAATTTTGTTTGAGTTCGCTCTTCCTGACCGTTTTCAGCTTCATCAGTTCGCATCATATTCGCATCATAAAGGGTTAAGCCAAAGAGTTAAGCAAGTCGAGAATCACCCAATGATTGTTCCAGCGATCGTCTTTACCCCTCCCAACCCCAATGTTACAAACGGATCAAGCCGTTTTTTAGCGTAGTACTTGATATCGCATTCCTGGAACTTGTGCAATTAGCCCCAGTAATTCCAATTGGATTAATGAACTCGACACCGCTGAAGTTTGCATCTTTGTCGTTTGGACGATCGCATCAAATGGAACCGCGGGATGATTGGACTGTTGGACGATTGCGCCGATCGCCTGCAACACTTCGGATAACTCTGGCGCTAAATCAATCAGGGGTCGCTGCACCGACTGAGACTCTATTGAGTGATCCAATGCTGGGATCGTTCCAATCATTTCGAGCAGTTCCGACTCTCCTAGAATAATCTGTGCGCCTTTGCTAATGAGGGTCAAACATCCCTTTGATTTAGCGTTCTCTAAGCTTCCTGGAAGTGCATACACATCCCGCCCATAGTCATTTGCCAAGTTTGCTGTAATTAGCGCCCCGGACTTCATTGGCGCTTCGATTACCAAAACAGCGCGAGAGAGTCCTGCAACGATGCGATTTCGCCGAGGAAAGTGAGCGCGATCGGGCTGGGTTCCCGCAGCGTATTCGCTCAAAACCAATCCGGTTTCCAAGAGCTGATCATACAATCGATGATTCTTAGAGGGATAAACGATATCCACCCCTGTCCCCAACACTGCAACGGTTCTGCCGCCCGCTTCTAAACAACTGCGATGAGCTTCCGCATCAATCCCATCCGCTAATCCTGACATCACAAGAAATCCTTGCTGTGCCAAAGTTGTACTCAGCTTGCGTGTCCAGCGTCGTCCGTATTCTGAAGGTTCGCGAGTTCCAACGATCGCGATCGCGCTCCGAAAATCCAACGATCGAACTAAGTCAATTTGTCCGCGATAGTACAAAACAGGCGGCGGATCTGGAATTTCTAAAAGCAACTGGGGATAATCTGAATCGGCGGGCGTAAGAAAGTTTTGGGTTTCATAGTCCTTAAGCAAGCGATCGACCTGGATTTGCTGTCGATTTGCACAGATGGCGATCGCGCTTTGCTGTCCGATTCCTTCAACTATAGTTAATTCGTCCGGTGCTGCTGTCCAAGCTGCCTCTAAGCTACCAAACTGATCGTGAATCCGTTTCTGTAAGATCGCCCCCACGCCTGCAACTTTTGACCAAGCCAACCAAAACGCCCGTTCGTCACTCAAGAACCTATCCCCAAAACCATAGCTTCAGTGTTCCCATGTTTAACCTAAGTGACTGATCGCTGAGTTTCCTCATCGATCATCCCTGTGGCTAACCGTTTCATCATCTGAAGCGTTCGCTCCATCCCGCGGTCTTGATTGACGTGGCTTTTTCGATCGCAATACGAGATATCGCAATACGAGATATCGCAATATAAACCTTAGATCGATGCTTGGTTTTTTTTCAAATACTCAAAGACACTCTTGTCTCCAATGTCTGGCGGAATAGCTTGAACGAGTTTCCGAATGGCGAAGATTGAAAACAGAACCGCCCAAGCGCCAAGTAGGGATTGTTCCCACAGTATCGGCAGCCATCCGGTTAGATGTCCGAGTAACAGCAAAGGCACGATCGGAGTCAGAAATTTTGTCTCCAAGCGATCGAAGCAAACTGCTTCTTTAAAGAAAATCCCGGTCAATGCCGCAAACGTGAAGCCAACCCCAAAGATAGTGAATGGATGCTCATACACATACAATGGCAACGGCTCAGAACTGACAAACAGCAATGCGATCGAAGCCAGTCCCCCCATCATCCAAAAGGCTTGAAGTGCCAGATGTAAAGGCTTGAGATAGATATGAATTGTAAAGAGACTGATTCCTAACGCCGTCCAAAACACAAAGTAGAGCGGTGTAATCCAAAAGAAATTGTGTGAAAGCGCCAATCCGGTAGCGATCGCAAAGCTCAATGCCGCGATCGCCAGTCCACCGCGATAGAGAATAACGCTTTGTCGATCGTCGTCTTCGATCGTGAAGCTTCCGAACTGTCCTTGATATACGATCGGATCTTGAGTTTGCATCGCACAAGAGTAAACACTACTCTTCTATGCTACTGCGCTTCAGCGTTCTGATCTTCGAGTGCCTGAATCGCCAGCAACAATTCTTCTTCCTGCACTTCAAATTCTGCTTCAGGAATCTCGCCCATATCAAAGGCTAATTGCAGTGCGAGCAGCCGTTTACTCAAGTTTTCGGTTTGATCTAGCTCAGTATCAACCCGCTCTTGAATCTGTTCGGCGATCCATTCAAGTCCGGTCACAGGCGCAAACAACAAACGTAGTAGCATTATGCCTCCCGATCGAACTGTGCAAAATTATAAGGTGCGGTGAAATCGTTGTAGCGGATCTTCAAGCGTCCCTCAAACTGTCGATCGAGCCGTTCCACTTTTTGACTAAATTCCGATTCCAACTCCCACGGAATCAAATACGCAGCGTTGTAAATCATCGCTTCGGTCAGGGGGGCATTTTCTACAGTTTCAACGGCGATCGCATTCAGTTCAGTTTGAAAAGCGGTGATGATCGCTTCGCGCCGATCGCTCATGGCGTGTTCGATCGCTTGTCCAATCCGGACAATTTCATCCATGCTCAACGTTTTTCCTTCGAGACTGTCCCGCTTTGCTCTGAGGTCGGCATCTTGCGCCATCAAAGCCTGCAATTCTTCAGCACTCTCCCAAAAGAGTTTGATGCTCACTTCTCGCTGTCCTGAGAGCTTTTCAAACAAGTGATTCAGATGCTCAGAATGCGGCGCAGTGAGCTGATCTGAAACCGCTTCCCAGGTGTCGATCGTCAATCCAAACTGAAGCGGCAGTAGAGTTCGATATCCTGCGTGCATGGCTTGTTCTAGAACCTTTTCATGTCCAAGCAAATTGCGGCGGCTTGCAAGATAGCGGTCTTGCGTTGCTTCAGAGTATAAAAACACGAATCCATCAACAATCTGAGTTTGAACAGGCTTTTGATCTAAGCCTTGCAATGCCAGATTTTGAGGTCCTGGCGCGGGGAAGATGCCATACAGATAAAGATCGCTCATGTCTCTGGTTAAGGGGGCTAAATGGGCTTGGAAGTGAGTACGAGTTGAAGCTTGGCGTGAACTAGATCAATGTTGGCAAGTCCGAGATCAACATTGCCCTGAACCACAATGCCAGTATTGAGTAAGCGATCGAGCAATTCTAAGATAGTTGGACTGTTCGATCGTTCTCCTGGATAGTAGCCGCCCGCTTTCGGCAATAGCGTACCCACTTCACCTAAATCAATGTTCAAATCTGCCGGATCAATGTCAAAAACGTCGCAGAGTCGAACGACTTGTGCTTCAAGCTGGCGGAGACTTTCGGCGGCTCGATCGAGATCTTCATCACTCAATTGCCCATTGTCCATGCGTCGAATCACTTGCGCTTCCATGAGTTGACGCACAAGCTCAACTACGGTAAGCAACAAGGGCGCTAAGCCCGCATCAGCAGAGGATTTCGAGGGCGATGCAACAATCTCAGAAAATTCAGGGGACACAGCTAATCGCACTCCAAAAAAATCAATCCATCACTATCGCAAACTCCGGGCAACATAATCAGGCAGAGGCTCCGCTTCAGCAGAATCTTTGAATGTGATTAATTTGAGATAGTTCGTTTCGTCGCCTTCGCCTTTGCCGCTGGCACGAGAAAACCAAATCGCTGCCCCATATTTCCGGTTTTCTCCGCTGCGGCGAGTGTAAACATGACCACACCACACGACTTTGGTGGCTCCATGTCCATCTTGACTAATCACGGTTGCGCCAATTTTTGACCAGTCGAAATCTTTGTAGCTTTTGAGTGGGCGTTGCCAGCTTGGGGGATTGTTGCCCGCGATCGATTTGAGCACAATCAGCAGTTCTTTTAGAGTGTCGTCGTTCATCACTTTAAAATAGTAAACTTGATCTATTATGCGCTATAAATCCTCTAGCAGGGATTCTAAAGTGGTCGGCGCGGCAGTCGGTAACTTCTGCGGGATTGCTTTTTGCACTGCCGAAAGTTTTCCTTCTAGCACCTCAATCCGATCGAGCAACTTCTGATTCGTTTCGATCAACGCTTTGGACTGCGAACTGTAGTGAGGATTGTTTTCCCACCAGTTAATGCCCATTTCTTTTGCTTTATCGACTGAAGCAATCAGCAATCGAATCCGAATGGTTAAAAGCTCAGTGGTAGCAACGGAAACGGAGATATCTCCCGCGATCACGATGCCTTTGTCCAAAACGCGCTCTAAAACATCCGCCAACGATGAACCTGTTGCAGTGGGCATGGTCTTCGCGGGGGTGTTCACGCTTTAGTCTCCGCAGGCTCAACCGCAAAGAACCGTCGATCGCGATGAATCACAAATCCTTGCAGGGTTAAGGCTCGAATCGCTTCTAAAAGCTCAGTTCGAGCGATGCCAAATTCGCTTTCGAGATCGGATAGTCCTGCCCCGTTCGATCGCACTAAATAACGATAAATTTGCTGTTCTTGAGATACGATTTCAGCCAGGTGATTCAACTGATCTTTATCTCCCGCGGGCAGTCCATGTAATAGTTCGGCAACTTGATCAGTAAGAGGAACTTCAACGGTTTCAACTGAGGGGTTCAATCCCATTGAGGCGTTCAACAGTTCCCACAATAGTTTAGTGGCATCTTCGAGCGGCAAAGTTGCACGGGATAGTAAAACATCTGAGCAAATTTCTCGGAAGTCCACATCTTCAGACATCACAGGGATATGGTGTTCTTGGCAAACCTTCGCGATCATTAATGCCGATCGGAGTCCCGATGCTTTTTCGACTCCCGTTTTTTGACGGAACGATCGAATCAATCGCACAATAAATTCTGCACTCGCACGATCGATGTGCGCTTTCTGAATCAGAATTTCTTGCTGAGTCAGTTCATCCGGCTCTGGCATATGGATCGTGACCAAGCGATCCAACAGGGCATCTTGAGTGGAATGAACGCCGCAATACTCTTCTGGGTTTGAGGTGAGAATTGCCCGAAACTGAGGATCAACGCGAACGTATTCTGTTTGATTGCTCGTGGGGGGTAGAACTAAGAGCTTTTCTTCGAGTGCCGAAAGCAAAACATTGTTCACTTCCGGGCGCGATCGATTAAATTCGTCATAGACCAGCGTAAAGCCTTCACGACACGCTAAGGTCAGGCGTGAATCGACCCAAGTGTGTTTCATCTCGTCTTCAACTTTCATGACGCTGTGAATGAAGTTATCCACTACTTTTTTGCGGGTGTAGCCAGACTGTGCGCCAATCAAATCTGAGCTTTTTGAGTCGTCATCGCCATACATCAACATGATTGGGCGCGATAGCAAATCCGCTAAATGCAGTGCCAACGTCGTTTTACCGACTCCTGCACAGCCGCGTAAATGTACCGAAAAGCCGGATTGCAAATATCGCAGGGCACGAATCGAAATCCGCTCGATCGCGGGTGTACTGACAAAGTGGCGGGGGCTGGCTCTTAATACAGTGGTCACGGGGATTCAGTCCTTTACTTAATGGGGGTGGAAAGCAAATAGAGGCGATCGCGCTGCGTGATCTTGCCTTGCTGAATCAGCGATCGCAGTCCTTCAACCGCTTGAATTCGGGTCATACTGAGCGCCGATTCGATCTCTGTCAATCGAACACTCTGCATCACTTCGATGTATTCGTAGATTTTGTCGTTGTCGGTTTTGGCAACGGGTGCAGCTTTCACCGGAGCAACAATTTTGAAACCTCGCGATCGCGGTTCTGATTTTGCAACTTTTACGGATTTCGGTTTAGGTTGAACTTCAGAAACGTCACCCCAAACGGTTTGAGTAAGAGTTGCACGATAGTGTTTAAGCTGCGATCGAAATTCTGCGAATTCAGCCAACAGTTGATCGAGTTCGACTTTGCGATCGCGCTGATCTTGCAGAACTTTTGCTTGACGTTCTAAAGCGACATCGGCAAGAAATAGAGCCACATTCGATCGTAATTTTTCAACAAAAATCGATAAATCTTTTGCGGTCTGAATTCGCTGTTTGATGCGGTTTTGATGTACTTCTTCTAGCTGCAATTGACTTTCAATTTGCAGGTCTTCTAAATCGGCTTGAATTTCTTGCCGTAATGATTTTACTGTTGCCGTTAGCGTCGATCGAAATGCGTTCAGATCGTCTCTTAGCTGTTGTGAAACTGCTGCTCGATCGAGCTGAGCGATCGCTAAAAAACTTTGCGTTTGTTGGTGGAGCGTTTCGCAATAATTTTGTAGTGTTTCGCGGCGCGTTGTTGTTTCATACGCCAACGCTTCACGAAATAAATTCAGATCGCTGCGGAGTTGACTTGCTTTTGATTGACGCTGCTTTTGCGTTTCTTGTAGCAGAATCGAAACGGCTTGGCGGCGTTGATCAACTTGATGTAATCTGAGTTGCCTTTGCTGTTGCCAGGAATCTTTGAAAGCCATTGCTCTTATGGGTTTAAATGAAAGTTCAAAAACTGGGGATTTCTCCCCAGTCTCGATCAGATCTGTCTAGAAACTAAGCAGCGGGAACAGCCGCTTGAGAAGTCAGTCCAACCGCTTCAGCATATTTCAGGTAGGTTTCGACCGATGCGATCACCACTCGCGCTTCGATCGCCAACAACTCGATACCCACAAGCGAAACACGAACCCAAGCATCGATCACAATCCCTTTATCGAGAATACGATCGACCACTTCTGCCAAGCTTGACGAAGAATTCACTTTTTCAATAGCCATGATTAAATTCC
>DATJEM010000332.1:0-4092 GCA_035496615.1 Leptolyngbya sp. | reverse complement strand
CAAATCTTCTCGACTGGCAAACGCTCGGTGATTGATCAAGACAGCAGGAATATTGAATTTGTTCGCTCGATCGACCACTTTTGCGCCCGGATTGTTGTAAATCACAACTTTGATCTCTGCGTCGAGATCTCCTGAAGCGATCGACTGTGCGATCGCTTCAAAGTTGCTTCCACTTCCCGAAGCCATGATCCCCAATTTGAGCCGCGGATAAGGCGGAAATTCAGCATATTCAGGCGAAATCAGCGCGACCATGAGAGCTATTACAAAAAACAGGCTCTTAGTTTATCGCGGTAAGCCCGATTGGGGATAGAAACAATTGCTTAAAACTCAAGCGCCGCCGAACCGGAACCACATTGAACCGTATCTTTTCCAGAAGCGGGGATGGAAATTTTGGGCATCGGTGGCGCAATGGTAGACGGATGAACCGACTCACACACGGCTGTAAGACTGGAATCTATCGGTTGATTCGGCAGTCGTAGAACAACAGCAATATAGCTTTTCAAGTTGCCCTTGTTGGGACGCGCCATTAGCATCAATTGATTCGATTTCGCTTGGAGTTGATACCGATAGTTCTGAGTGACATCATTGCTCAAGCCCAACTGATTGAGCGTGGTCGGAAGTTGTTTCGCTTCTAAAATATGGTACAGAGCAGACAGAGCTAGAGTCTGCATGACCAAACGACCTTCGCCAGCGTTCGATCGTTCCGCTTTGTCCAGTTGAGCAGGTTCCGGAGAGACGATCGCGCTATCAGAGACTTTCGAGTATTGCACTTCATCCTTAAACTGGGTCGGTCTTTCTGAATTGAGATCCTTAACCTGAAGCCGCAAAGTATGAGGGTTTGGAAGCTCAAAGATGGTGAGAGCGGGTTTTCCATCGTTGATCGTCTTTGTTGGGTTCTCAGTCTGAAGATCGAGGTGCATCGGCTTGGGCTTGTGATTGATCGAGTAATTCATCACAAAAGCCACATGATCGCGTAAAGTCACACGCATCATAAAAATGGCTTTACCTGTCGATGAAAATTTCACCCCCAATGGTGCCTCAAAAGCCCCAGCGGACGGATTGCTTTGCCCTTCCCACCGTCCGACTAACTGTTGAGCAATCGGATTAGCGGTTTGAGCGGATTGCGCGAGTGCAGCGATCGAACCTCCCACGGCAACGATCGCGACTCCAATCCAGCTAATTTTCTTCAGCATCGTCTAACCTGCAAATTGATTTGCTTTAAAGTAACCGTTATTCGCTCGGTCGCTTCAGTGTCTCATTCATTTCACATGGAATCTTGATTGAGTTCCGGATACTCTTGATTGCTAACCTGTCATAAAATAACCGTTATTCATCGGAGCGATCGACAGTCATGCGCTCTCAGTTAGTCAAACCGAACGCTTCGTCTAATCCCGGATTTTCTCGTTTGTTAGATCGAGAGACGATCGCAGCGTGGATTTTTCTCACTCCCGCGTTAATTTTGATTGGGGTATTTGTGATATATCCGATCGCGTATCTGTTTTATCTCAGTTTCACGACCGGAAGTTTCACTCGATCGGGCATTCGCTGGATTGGCTTCCGCAACTATTGGCGATTGCTGCTGAGTCCCGATTTTTGGCAAGTGCTGGGAAATACTGCTTATTTTACGATCGCTACGGTGATTCCCAGTTTGATGCTTCCGCTGGGTTTAGCGGTGTTGCTAGATCGATCGATCGCGTTTCGAGGATTGCTAAGAGCCGCGTACTTTATTCCGTCAATTACATCATTGGTTGCAGCGGGTCTAGGCTTTCGTTGGCTATTTCAAACCGATGGCGTGATCAATGATTGGCTGAGTGCTTTGAATCTTCCCGCAGTTCCCTGGCTCCAAAGTACGCTGTGGGCAATGCCTGTACTAATTTTGTTGAGCGTTTGGAAACAGATCGGGTTTAACCTGATCGTGTTTTTGGCGGGATTGCAAACGATTCCCCTGACTCGATACGAAGCCGCAGAATTAGATGGCGCGAATGCTTGGCAGAAGTTTCGCTATGTGACTTTACCGGGATTACGCCCTACGATCGTTTTTGTCACTGTCACCACCGCAATTTTTACGCTACGCAGCTTTGAGCAAGTTTATGTCATCACCGGAGGCGGTCCGATGAATTCTACAAACTTGCTCGTGTACTTTATTTACGATCAAGCCTTTGCTCAATTCGATTTTGGTTACGCAGCAGCGGCAGCAACATTGTTGTTAGCGATCG
The DNA here is from genome assembly GCA_035496615.1 of Leptolyngbya sp. Taxonomy (GTDB): domain Bacteria; phylum Cyanobacteriota; class Cyanobacteriia; order Leptolyngbyales; family Leptolyngbyaceae; genus Leptolyngbya. The sequence goes on along the minus strand of DATJEM010000332.1, from coordinate 1,876 downwards.
CTCTTTTATTGGTCTATTGGCAACTACGATCGACGGAAGACTAAGCCTGCGGGAAAGTCTGCTTAAACTCATCAATCAGAATATCCATCTCTTCGAGTGCCTGATTCACATCGATTCGCAGCGTTCCCAAATTCGGTTGTTCCATCAGCTTTAATAGAGATTCTCGCTTGCCTTCGATCAGCTTTATCCGTTCTTTAATGGTTTCGGCATCCATACTGAAAATTCCTCGATTACGATCGCGCTCAATCATGACTAAATGTTAAGCGCCCCTCAATTTTAATCAGATTTCCAAGAAATTGAGCAATCCAAGACGAGATAAGTCTTTCGGTATTTCTACCTTTGGGTAGATTAAATTTGTCCGAAAAATTACACGAAAATTTTACAAAATCTGTGCCCAAACCTCCGGTCTATGGGTAAAGTAATGTGTACTCTCCAATAGTGTCATCCCCAAAATATTCAATATGGGCAGAAAAAATCAACTCCCGCTCTGGATTGTTGTCTTGATTTGTAGTTCGGTTGGTGTTGCGTTAGGAGGTTCAGCAAGCTGGGCGGAAAGTTCTCAGTGTCTTCAAGATCAGGTTGTAACAAATCAGTGTTTGACCCAAGATCCCGTGCAAAAGACAGGTGCAGGAATGGCAGCGGGAATGGTCGCGGGTGCAGGTGCAGCAGTAGGTGCAACTTGGAGCCAGCGCAATCGCAAATCATAACGACTCATCACTTTGCTTTCTCCGCTCAATCTTCCATGACCTCGCAGTGACGGGATCGCTAGAGGATTGAGCGCAGTCGCAACCCAACAGGTTATGAAGCTTTAAGGTTGCCCTTCTCTATCAAACTCCAACTGTGGAGCAAACCCCGACTGTGGAGCAAACCCCGACTAAGGAGCGATCGCGCCTCAAACTTGCTAAACTCGATTTCTCTAAACCGAGAGCGCTGCATCCGTCTGATTTGCCCCGGAACCGCCCGAATAAACTAATCCTCGCTGCATATCGAGCGTGACAATCTCGCCATCTCGAATGACACCCGTTGCATTTTTCACGCCTACTAGTACCGGAATTCCCAACCGTAGCCCAATCACTGCCGCATGGCTGGTGAGACTACTATCCTCAGTCACAATCCCCGCTGCTCTGCGAATCGCATCAATGTGATCCGCATTCGTACTCGGTGCAACCAGGATTTCGCCCGAATGAAACTGACGAATCTCCTTAATTGTAGAAGCGAGCCGCGCCCGACCACTGACCGAACCTTGACCGATGCCAACTCCTTTTCCTCGCACCGCTGTCACAACTTCCACTTTGATCAAATCGGTTGAACCTGCGACTCCTTGAAGGGTTCCCGCCGTTAAGACGACTAAATCCCCTTCAGAAACTAATCCTTTCTCTTGAGCAACATTTAATGCTGCTTGAAACGTTTGACCTGTCGAAGGCAAATCCAGCACTAACAAAGGCTTAACGCCCCAGACAAGCTGCAATTGCCGAGCCACGTCCACATGAGGCGTAATTGCCAAAATCGGTGTTCTAGGACGGAACTTGGAAACGTTTCGGGCAGTTGATCCGGTTTTGGTCAGCGACATGATCGCAGAAGCATCAAGCTGCACGGCAATATTTCCAACCGCTTGACTAATCGCGTTTGGAATCGATCGACCGCTATTTTCCAGCATGGACTTTGAGTTTTCTCGCTCGATCCGAATGGCGATCGCTGCCATTTGCGATACTGCTTCGATCGGGTATTTTCCGACCGCCGTTTCATTCGACAGCATCACCGCATCGGTTCCATCCAAAATCGCGTTGGCAACGTCTGAGATTTCGGCGCGAGTGGGGCGCGGGCTGCCGACCATGCTGTCGAGCATTTGGGTTGCCGTAATCACTGGAATCCCCAA
>DATJEM010000331.1:0-3701 GCA_035496615.1 Leptolyngbya sp. | reverse complement strand
CGCATAAGCACCTTTAACTCGATCGAAGACGATCGGCTGTCCGCCCACCGATTTGAATGCCCGTACTGGGGAACTTACGCCACCCGGCATCAATTTCTGAGCGGCAGCAAAGATTTCGTCTGATTTGGTGGTTTTCAAAGTACCTGTGATCAAAATTCTCTCCTTATATCCAATCCTGAAGATATTCCGTAGGGCAGGGGCTTTCTCTCCCTGAAGCCGACATACTTAACGATTATCCCATTTACCGGAGGCGGCTTGAAATGTCGTACCAAAGTAATCGTGAATTGCCAGCGGCTGTTCGCGATCGCCTTTCCGAAACTGCCCAACACTTTTATAGGGTAGCGTTTAATTCCGCGCTTCAGTGGTACGGGAATGAGACTAAAGCGCACCAAATTGCTTGGAGTGCGGTGAGAAACCAAGCAGTCAGTTTGAACAGTGCGATCGTCGAAGATTTAGTGAAAGTTGGATAAAACTAGAGCGGGAGCTTGTAGCGTTATCTGATCGCTCTGCTGTTGCCGGGTGTCGAATCTACCCAAGCGGGTGGCTTGAAATCCGGCTTCTCGCTAGGAGCGGGTTGCCTAATGCAAAGGGAGCCTGCATTGGGTAGCGCGAGCCTGCTTTTAGTTATCGTTTGGGGCAATCTTTCCAGTTCGTCTGCCAAGGTTCAGGATGGGTCGCTGGTGATCGATCGCAAAGCTGCTCAGTAAGCGAAAGTGATTTGGCGACGAAGAAAATGGCAGCGTTCAACTTCGTCAAGAAGCGCGATCGCGTAATCTTCTGCGGAGATTTGACTTTTACCCCTTGTGTCTACAAGGAGCTGGTCTGTGCCAATGCGATATTGACCTGTCCGTTCTCCTGGCTCAAAAAATGCGGCTGGGCTAATGAACGTCCAGTCCAAATCGCAAGTTTTGTAGATATCAAGCGCTTCACAATGAGCGAGTGAAGCGGGGCGATAAATCTCTGGAAAGTCGGGAGTATCCACAAGCCGAAGACCGGGTGCGACTTCAAGGCTACCTGCACCGCCCACAATGATCAGACGACGGACTTCGGTACGCGCTAACCCTGCAATCAGGGAATGAGCGGCTGTGATGATATCTTGTGCCAGGAGCGGATCGCTTGCTTTATTAGCACCCGGCCCGATGGCGCTGATGACCGCATCCTGTCCGGGAACTAAGGCTGCGACGCTTGTAGGATCAAGACCATTCCCAACAACGATATTGCCAGTAAACGAGGTTGGGCAATCCAATGATAGAGAGAAGCGCGATCGGTCGCGAACGATCGCGGTTAAATCATGACCCCGCATTAAGGCTTCAGCCGCAATTCGACTGCCAGCCATGCCGTTTGCTCCGAACAGTGCAAGTTTCATTCGCGTTCTCCTGAGGGTTTCTTAGTGTTTGTCGTGAAACTTTTGATTGGAATAGAACATAGCTTGATGCCCCACTTCAGGCGCGATCGCGAAACCAGGCTGCGATCGACTGAACAGCCCGATCGATCGTGACCGGATCTTCATAAAATTGAAATTGAACCTGGTTGCCCAACCACACCAGTTCTTTGTCTTTTGCAGGAATGGCTTCAAACAACTGTTTAGGAATCTCGGCACCGCTTGCAGCGTTATCCGAATGAATCATTAGGGTGGGCGTATTCAAATTCTTGACCGTTTCATCCACCCGATATCCCCAGATTTCGGCTTCGCTCATTGCTGTGATGCGATTTTCCCAAAGCCCATGAAAATTCCAGACCTCCCCTCGATCAGCCCACCGGGCATACCATTGATAGATGGGTTTAGGCAATAAGAGTGCATTCGGATCGGTTTCACTCACGATCGGGATGTAATCGACTTGCTGAGTTTGCTCAAACTTTTCTCTGGCTTGGGTTGCTTTTACGATTCTCTCCTGCACCTTGTCTTTATCACCCAGATATTTCTTTGCGGTTGCCGCTGTTAAGTAGTGACCTGCAACAATTGATAGTGCTTTGATTCGTCGATCCTGAGTTGCAGCCTCAATCATCCAGTTCACGCCTTGACAGACCCCTAACGCAAAGATGCGGTTAGCATCCACAGTTTCTTGGGCGACAAGAAAATCGATCGCTGCCTCAATATCTTGAACTTTTGCTTTGCCGCTTTCATATCTGCGCGGCTCTCCACCACTCTCACCATGCGTGCGCGGATCGAAAATCAACGTGACAAACCCCTCACTCGCTAGGCGAGTTGCATAGTGTAAGGGGGATTGCTCTTTCACGAATGCAACCGGTCCAATGATCGGAATCGCAGGCGCTTTTTCTGCCTGCAAGCCTGCCGGAACAAATAGCCGACCGACAATTTCTACACCTTGACTGTTGAATTTGACGGTCTGAACGCTGTAACCTCTATTTCTAACGGTTGGGCTTTGTGCCTTCTTCCCTGTAGATAGTCTAAGACTGAATAGAATGTCACTTGACCTATCTGCAATCGATTGGACAAGCCTGCGCGATTTAGACATACCTTATCTCTCCTGAATTAGCGAGACTAAAGGTAGCTTATGGCAATGATGCTGGCTAAATCTTGTAAGATCCGATCAGAATTTGGAAAATCTGGTGATGAACCATGCCGCCCACTTTAACCCGCCCCTTTAACATCGGTTGCGGTATTGGCGCGGGGTTAGATTGGAATGACGACGAAAGACATTTGTAAAATGACTTTGATCGCAAAAACCAACCCTCTGTGCGATTTCAACTATCGAAAGCTGCGGATCGACCAAAAGCTCTTTAGCTCGTTTAATGCGGCACTTTAGAACATACTGATGCAGGGGAACTCCCATACTTTGCTTAAAGAGTTTTCCGAAGTGATGAACACTAAGCTGAGTCAGTTCTGCAAATTCTTTTAACTCCATGTTGCGCTCTAGGTGGACTTGGATATAGTCGATCACTTGATGCAATTTGAGCGGTGATAGCTTTCCTATCGCTGGAGTCTCTAGAACTTCTGTCGCACAGTGGTGCCGCAGTAGATGAACTGCCACCAAATGTTGTAGAGATTCTATATAGAGTTGATTTTTCAGGGGGTTGTGCGTCAGTTCCGTATAAAGGGTAAGAGCGAGTTGTTCTAGAAGCAGATCGCGCATTGCGAAGCGATCGATTAATTCAATGGTCTGAGGAGTCCGATCGCAATTTTCGATCGCAATTCTTTCTAAAAAAGTAGCAGATAGATACAGTTCTAAGATTTCAACCTCTGAGTCCCACATCCATTCTGATTCTCGAAAAGCAGGCACAAAGGTAAATGTGCCGGGATAGGTTGGGCGATCCATCCGTTTTCCGCCGTCAATCCGCCGCTCTAACTGCCGCTCCAAGTTCCCTGGATTGGCAATATGAAGGCTGAGGCTATGGTCAGGGATACCAGGGTCAATAATCCGATCGGATGGTGGCGCGTAGAGGGTGCGGCTTACATAGACCTGATCCATAGACCTGATTCATAGAACTTATCTATAGAGCTTACCTGCATCAAAGTGATTTGGCGACAGTGATAGAGCCACGATCGACCCATCTTCGATTTTTTGCAGTCACCGTGGCGGCATTACCTTGCCCACGCACAGCAGCCCAACGATTCGATTGCAGCGGACGGTTTGGCTCCGATTAGGTGGATTGATTCGCGCTTGGATTCACGATCGTACCCATGAATAGAATTTCTCCAGTTTGATTGTCTCGAATCGCACAAAAGAAAGGGCGATCGA
>DATJEM010000330.1:0-7273 GCA_035496615.1 Leptolyngbya sp. | reverse complement strand
CACTACGCGCTTTACCGATCGAGCAATCAAGAAAAAAATTGCAAACACAATCAGCGCCAATACAAGGTTGGGCAACAAGACAATGAAGCCATTGATCATTGACTGTACCTTTGCCCAAAGTCCTGATATTCCGATATTCATAACGTTCTAGATTGAGAAGACATCTAAACTTAGGCGGAACGAGCGAAATTCACTTCTGCCTACAGGGGTTAATGTGGAGCGGCTAAATTAACGCTAAATTAACGGTGTAGCCATTCAAACACACTCAGCGACGCGACAGCACCGACAAAATGCGCCGTGATTCCACTCATGTTCGCCATTGCTACCATGACATCGATCGAGCGAATCACACGAGTCGGATCATAAATCGCGACCCCTTGAGGTTGAGCGATCGCTTTTGAAAGCAACACTCCTAGCGTCGCTCCGCCGCCCAAAATTGTCAGCAGCATCCCGACTAGCCCGACGATCGCGCCCCAGCGCAATACGCTCATCACCTCAGATTTAGCGGGATGCCGCATGGTGTCCGCATGGCGCAAGCGCTTAGAAAATCGGATCTGACGAAAGGCGAGATAAATGCCACCGAGCAGCGCCAAAATTCCGCACACTGCCCAAAAGATACCAATCCCAATGCCGGGAGTCGTTCCTTGATTCACAGTGGCTCCCACACCGGGAACCACCCCTGTCGCGCCTGCTGTGGTTTCACTAAAGTTGCGCCCCGCGATCGCAAACCCTAACATCAGTAGAGAAACGGCTCCGAAACCGATCTGAACCGTCAGCCCAATCCATCCTGTGATGCGTAGGGCATTGCCGACTCTTTCGAGCTTCGCTTCAAGCGACTGTTTTTCGGCAGTTTGCATAAAATAAGGTCTCCGTGACTCAATTCTGACTTTAGCGTTGGCGATGTAAAGTTAGCGATGTAAAGTTGGCGATGCAAGTCAGGCGATGCTCTACCGACTCACGACATATTGTTTTGCCGCTTCATTTGCGATCGGTTGCGCTCTGCCTTGACTCACTAACGCTTGGTGAACTAACGCGGCAATTTCTCCACGAGTTGCAGGCTGATTCGGGTTTAGCACTTTCAGATTCGGATAGTTCACAATGATTCCGGCTTTGGTCGCCGCAGCGACATCATTGACCGCATACTTCGGAATCTTATTGGCATCAGTGTAGTACTCGCTGAGTAACGCGATCGCTGATTTTTCTGCGGGTTTAGCGTTAGCTGTATTCATCGGTTGAGCCTTTTGCGGAGCCTTCACGCTAGGGATCGCCGCTGCGATCGCTGCCGCAGGACGACTGACCAAGGGTTGCATCAGTGCGGTCATTGCCATCGGAAACATCAGCGTCCGTCTATTTTGAGCTTGAGGACGAGCAGCCTGAACCGCCGCCTGTCCGATCGGTGCCTGGCTTGCAAGACTGTGAACAGCGACAACAGGAGCTTGGCTTGCGCCTTGTAGATTCAGGTTTCTTGCCAGGGATGAAATTGCTTCAACTTTGGTTACAGGCTGACGAGGACGAAAATATCCGCCAGGATAGCCACTCATAAAGCCCATTTGGTAGGCAGACTCGATCGCAGACGCTGCCCAATACCCTTGAGGAATGTCTTTGTAGGCGCTACCGCTGGAGATCTGGCGCTCTTGCTTTTGATTAAAGGCATCTCGAACAATCGAAGCAAATTCATCCCGGTCAACCGACTGTTTGGGGCGATAGGTGCCATCCGGATAGCCACTAATAATATTCTTCTGCGCTAGGGATTGAATGAAGGGCTGCGCCCAATAGTTCTGGGTATCCGGAAACGCAGTGTTGGAAGCCGCGATCGCTGGATTTGACAGGGGAACAACGAGGGCTGCGATCGCACCTGCGCCCAAGCCACCTAAGACTGCTCCACCCAGACAAAGCTTTTGAAGGGGATGTGGCATAGTTTTCTCCTAACGATATTTAATCTGTCTATTGTCTTAAACCTATCGTTCATGAGGTAATTTTTTCTCTATCAGGCGGTAGAGAAATGATATTGACCAAAGTAAAATCTTGGACTGATGCGGCTTTCAGCGCGATTCGCTCCCTCTGCTATTTAGGCTTAGAATCGGTTGTAACTTCTGTAATTCTGCCGACTTGAAAAATCAGTTTAAATCGTTGTCCAGTTTCTCGCTCCAAAAAATTCTCTAACAATCTGACTTGATTCGGTGAAATTGAACTTGTTGCTTGGACATTCAACCGCACTTGGGGTGGATGGGTCAGCCAGTCTATGTCCAACCGAACGAGTTCCAATCGTTGAAAAGTTGTGGTTCGATTCAGCAAAACTGATCTGAGGCTAGATTCTAACCGCGACTGCCGAATCAGCTTGGTAAAACTCAAGCTCAAGGGCACAATCAGCAACCCAGTCAGCATCAGCGTGATCATCAGGGGCTTGCGCGCCCGCTTTAACGGAGAGCAACCTGTGATCAAGAATGCAAGCATACAGGCAAGCGTGATGCCCAGCAAATTTGTCGCATACAGCAGCGCTGCACCCAGCGTCAGTGCCCAGTCTGCATGAGCGATTCCCAAGCCCACGACGCAAATTGGCGGCATGAGGGCAACCGCGATCGCCGTTCCCGCTAAACTGCCAGAAATTTTCGGCTGAAGCTTGGCATAGCCGCTAATGCCCCCCGCCGCGATCGCAATGCCCAGATCCAACAGCGTCGGTTGCGATCGAGCGAGAATTTCGCTGCCGAAGTTGGTTAAGCCGGAGAATATCCCCAGACTGTAAGAAATACCAGTCGCCAACCCAGTGCCAATGGTGATCGCGATCAGACTGCGCTCAAACAAATGAATGTTGGCAGTCAGGGCGCTAAACGCCAAAGCCCGAATTGGCAACATCAGCGGCGCAACAATCATCGCCCCAATAATCACCGCGACACTATTCGAGAGCAATCCCAATGTGGCAATGATGCAAGACCCGATAATCAGCGTTAGGTAAGTTGGATTAGAAGCGGCTTCCTCCCAGAGTTCCACCTGGATCATCTGCTGCCGATTGGGATCGGATCGAGTCTGTCTAAAGCGGTAGAAGCGATCGCGGATTCTCTCGAACACAGCACCTTGTTCTTGCTTCATCTTTAATCACCACATTAAAAATCAGTCCTGATTAGAGTACATATCGAGTAGAGTCGCAACCCGATAGAGGTAGGTTCTGCGAATATCCTGTCGGCACCCGATAGAAGTCTGGTCTACTTCATAATCAAAACAGGCGCAATTAATAAGATGAGCACAACTAACAGGATGGAATTGTGATTAGTATAGAATCGCACTGATGAATTTTGGACGTTGAAAGCTGGCTTTTCTAGTTGTCTAGGTCAAGCTGTTGCCCATTGGTCGCAATCAAAGGAACTTCTGATTTTGGCGCGATCGCGGCTTGAGCTTGAGTTAGAGCATAAAATCCACCGCATAGGAGTAACCGATCGCCTGCCTGAATATCAATTTCATCTTGCGGCGATCGAATCAGTTTTCCGTCCCGGCGAATCGTCTGAACCCGAATACTATACTGCTGCTGTAAGTCAAGTTCGACAAGCGTTTTGCCCACCAATAGACTATCAGGCGGAACCTGGAGCCATTGGCAAGAAGAATTGATCGAAGGCACGGCAGCCTCTCCTTTCGCAAGCTGATCAAAAGCAGCAATCTCATCGCCTTCACCGACAATGAGTAAACGATCGCCTTGTTCTAGGGTCATTTGGCGATCGGGATAGTCAAATTCGGTTCCCCCGGCTCGACGAATTGACATCACGGTTACACCTGTCAGGCGGCGAATATCGGTTTCTTCGATCGACATCCCCAACAGCGGCGACGCTTCTGGCAAAGCATACCAACGACTGTTCATCTCGTTTGCAGCGGCTTTCAACTCCCGCGAAATCTGCTCGGACGGCTGATCGGGTCGGAGTTCCAAATAGTGAGAGTTGCGAATCGACTGGACTTCGCGCTGAATTGCTAGATCTGGAAGACCGATGCCACTTAATAGATGAGCCGAGAGTTCTAAGCTCGTTTCAAATTCGGGCTGGACGACTTCACGCGCCCCCAATTGATACAGCAGTTCGATATCTTTGTCTTTGTTCGCTCTGACGACAAGATCAAGTTCGGGCGAAATTTCCAGCGATCGCTTCACACAGAGGCGTGTACTCATGGCATCCGGTAGCGCGATCGCCATTCCTTGCGCTTGAGCAACTCCGGCTTTTTCCAGCACATACAAGCTCGCTGCGTTGCCGTAGATATAAGGAATTTCAGCATCGCGGAGCTTTTGAATTTGCGCTTCTGATTGATCAATCACCAGAACCGGATAGTCTCGATCGCGCAACAGTTGCACAATGTTTCGCCCAATTCGTCCATAGCCACAAACAATAAAATGATTTTGAATCGGCAAATCTTCGGCAACTTCGAGCGGTGCATCGGATTGGTTGAGATATTTCGCCAGCCACGGAATCGATTCGCCCCAAGTAAACAAGGTTGGAGCCAGTCGCAGCACAAACGGAGTGAGAACCAACGTCACCGCCGTTGTGCCCAAAATCAGCAAGTAAACGCGGCGCGAGACAATCCCTAATTTTTGTCCTTCGCTTGCCAATACAAACGAGAACTCTCCGATCTGAGCCAGTCCCAGTCCGGCAATCAAAGCGGTTTTCAAGGGATAGCGGAAGAGCCGAACTAGCGGGGTAATAATTAAAAACTTGCCGATAAAGACGATCGCCACCAATCCCAAAATCAGTTCAAGATTGTTCCAAAGAAACGTGGGATCAATCAACATTCCGATCGACACGAAAAACAAAGACGCAAAAATGTCGCGGAGCGGTTCAACATATGCCAGCGTTTGATCGGCATATTCGGCTTCTGAGATCATTAGACCCGCGACAAATGCTCCCATTTCGATCGACAGTCCCAAATGCTCCGTCAGCAGCGCAATTCCCAAACAGATCGCTACAACGCCAAGCAAAAATAGTTCGCGACTCTCAGTTTTTGCCAGCAGCCTTAATAAAGGTGGAATCAGCCAAATTCCAGCGGCGACGGCTCCGAGAGCAAACAGCCCGGTCTGGATCAATGCCCAACCGATCGCTAATCCAATTTCTTCCACGGGGCGATCCAACGCAGGCAGCACCGCCAACATCAACCCCAACGCCAAATCCTGAACAACCAGAATCCCCAACATCACCTGCCCGTGCGGAGTCCCGGTTTCGTTGCGTTCCATCAGGCACTTCAGCACTACCGCCGTCGAAGAGAGGGAAAGAATCGCGCCCAAGAACACGCCCTGCGGTGGAGATGACACCCATCCCATCGTTAACGCAAGTAAAGTCGTGATCAGAATTGTGAGAGCAATTTGCAGCCCACCGCCGCCTAAACTGATCGCTTTAACTTTTTTAAGCTCGGAAAAAGAGAACTCAACGCCCAGCGCAAACAGTAAAAATGCGACCCCAAACTGTGCCAGCGTCTCAACCTGGATCAACTCTTTAATCAGTCCAAGCCCAGTCGGACCCACAATCACGCCTGCCACGAGATAGCCCAAGAGGACAGGCTGTTTCAGCAAAGCGGCAATTAGTCCACCCGCTGCCGCTGCTGCCAAAACTGAAACAAGATCAACAATTAACCGAAAGTCTTCTTGCACGGGTTCCCAGAATGATTAGAAAAATGATTAGAGCGTCTTAACTTCACTTTACAAGCAATCGGAGGATTGCGGGATTCGGGCGGCAGAATCTTTCGCACCGTTCACGGTGCAGCGGATACGGTAATCTAAAGAGGGAAGTAACCCACCGCTAAACAAATGACCCAAATCTAGGGTCGTCTCTGCGCCTTAACAGTATTTCAACGATTCAAATGCTGATACCGCAAGGGTTGCTTTCGCTCCAGTTCTGAGAGTGCGAATTGATGACGATGCAGGCACATCCCAACCCAACTCCTGATTCCAAAGTGCCCCTTCAGATTTTGCTGTTTGTGGATCAGCGCCCTACGTCGCGGCAGCAGATTCGCCAGATTCAGGACTTTCTTAGAGATCGCAGTGCTGAGTACCCGTTTGAACTCGAAGTGATTGATGTGGGTGAACAGCCTTATCTAGCCGAACATTTTCGCTTAATGGCAACTCCGACACTGATTAAAATTCATCCTGAGCCGCGTCAAACGCTGACAGGCAGCGATTTGATTGTTCAGCTTAGAGGCTGGTGGTCGCGCTGGCAGCGATCGATTGAAGACGCTGAAGCAGACCTCCTGCAACCCTTAGAAAGTCCGAGCGCACCTTCGATCGGCTATTCTGCTGAACTGCTTAAGCTGACCGATGAAGTGTTTCGCCTCCAGCGAGAAACCGAGAATCTCCAGGCGCAGCTTCAGTTTAAAGATCAAATTATTTCAATGCTGGCGCATGATCTTCGCAATCCTCTGACGGCAGCATCGATCGCGATCGAAACGCTAGAGATCGCTCATAAACAAGCGGACGGTCAGCCTTCGCGACTGACCCCGCAGATGACATCCAACCTCTTGCGGCATGGGCGAACCCAGATACGAACCATCGATCGCATGATCACCGATATTTTGCAGGCAGCGCGGGGAACGAGTGCCGAACTGCACATTCAGCCAGAGAAACTGGATTTGGGGGGATTGTGTCAAGAAGTGATGCTGAGTTTGCGCGATCGAATTGGATCGAAGCATCAAAAAATTGAAGTGGATATTCCCTCAGATTTGCCGATCGTCTATGCCGATACTGAGCGCGTTCGGCAAGTGATTACCAATATTTTGGATAACGCGATCAAGTACACACCGGATAGCGGCACGATCCACCTTTCGATCTTGCACCGCACGACGCAAAAAGTTCAGATCACGATTTGCGATAACGGTCCCGGAGTTCCGACAGAAAACCGCGATCGAATTTTTGAAGACCATTACCGTTTGCAGCGAGACGAAGCACAAGATGGCTACGGGATCGGCTTGTCATTGTGCCAGCGAATTGTGCGAGCACACTACGGTCAAATTTGGGTTGATTCTGTCGCCAATCAAGGAAGTTGTTTTCACTTTACCTTGCCTGTTTTCCGTTCTTAATCTTTGATTTTTGTGGAAATTACGGATAGGTCAGTAGTTGTACTGAACGGGGAATCTTTACGATCGTGGCTCATAAAAAATATAGTCTCTTTCATCGTTGAACTGCTTTGAATTTAGCGATTCGATCGTGATTCAAACAAACATTCATAAAAGAGATGGAGTGAATCGAATCAGCAGTCTCTTACTATACAAAAACTTTAAACTACAGCTTGAATCATTGCGGTAATCAGAAATAATT
>DATJEM010000329.1:0-9575 GCA_035496615.1 Leptolyngbya sp. | reverse complement strand
AATACTAAAGCGTATCTACTCGGTTTAATTGCAGCAGATGGATGTGTAACCAGTAAAAACTATATTGCTTTTGAATCAACCGAAATAGAACTTACTGAGCTACTAAAATCTGAGATTGACTATACCGGAGAGATTAGAGTTATTTATCCCAAAGGAGATTATGCAGAACACTATCGAATTAATTTCTCGTCCGGAAAGATGGCAATGGCTCTTGTAAAATGCGGCGTTTTCGCAGGGCGAACTTTCTCCGATGTTTGCTACTTTCCAGATGCTAAATATCTTCCCGCTTATGTACTGGGATACTTTGATGGTGATGGATGTGCCTATGCAAATCAAGGGCGAAGTGGTGGACTCGTTTGTATTGTTGGCTCCCTCGCATTTGTAAATGAATTGTCGAATCACCTAAATATGGGTAGTGTGATTAAGCATCATTGCAGCAATGTCTATTATTGGAGAATTTTTAGTCGCCAGAACATCGAGAAATTCTATCAACTGGTTTATCAATTTAAGTCTCTAGGTTTGATTAGAAAGAAGCAAAAGATTGAGCAGATTCTAAGGAGTTACCGTCGTGGTTAAAGTTGTTGGAAAGAAATCTTTGGGTATTCAGGATGTATTTGATATTGGAGTGAGTCAGGATCACAATTTTCTATTAGCGGATGGTCTGATTGCCTCTAATTGCTTCAACAAATCCCATTCAATGGCTTACGGTTACGTCACTTTTCAGACTGCTTATCTTAAAGCAAACTATCCTGTCGAGTACATGGCGGCAATCTTGACCACTAATAGTGGAGAACAAGATAAAGTTCAGAGATACATTGCGACTTGCTTCAATCTGGGCATCAAAGTTCTGCCGCCGGATGTGAATCGATCGGGGATTGATTTCACCCCGATCGGAGATGCTATCCTCTTTGGACTCTCAGCGGTGCGAAATGTCGGCATGAGCGCGATCGAAGCGATTCTTCAAGCTCGAACCGAAACCGGATCATTCAAATCACTGGCAGATCTCTGCGATCGCGTTGATTCTCGTGCGGTGAACAAACGCGCTCTAGAAGCACTCATTCACTGTGGGGCATTGGATTCGATCGAACCAAACCGACATCAGCTTGCCAATGATGTTGAACTTGTGATGGACTGGGCACAATCGAGGTCACGCGATCGAGCCAGTGGGCAGGGAAATTTGTTTGATTTACCCGGTGCAGCTACCCAGAAAGGCAGTTTTGAAACGGCTCCCAAAAGCGCGATCGTTGCAGAATACCCTTCTCAAGAAAAGCTCCGCCTCGAAAAAGAAGTCCTCGGCTTCTATATCTCTGATCATCCACTCAAACAGCTTCAAGATTCAGCCAGAGTGTTAGCTCCGATTAGTTTAGGAAGCTTACAGAACTATCGAGAAGGCACATCAGTCAGTGCAATTGTCATGATCACCTCTGTAAAGCGAGTCACCACTAAAAAAGGTGATCCGATGGCAGTGATCCAAATTGAAGACCTTACAGGTCGAACTGAGGCGGTTGTGTTTCCGAAGTCGTTTGAGCGGATTGGTAGTTTGATTGAACCGGATGCTCGATTGATGGTGTGGGGCAAAATCGACAAGCGCGACGAAGATCAGTATCAATTCATTGTGGATGATGCAGAACCGATCGATGATGTGCGAATGGTGATGGTTGAACTCGATGCGAAGGTTGCGGATGATGCAATGGAGCGGCATCGCCTCAAAACCGTGTTGCAGCAGCAAGGCGATCGAGACACCTCTAAAGTTTCGGTGATTGCGATCGTCGGAACCGCTGCCCAAAGTCAGATCGTTCGCTTCGGTTCTCAGTTTCGGGTTCAAGATGAACAAGCAACCGTGACCGCACTAGAGAAAGCAGGATTCAAAGCGAGAGTGTCATCATTGGTATGATGCAAACTGACGCTACCAAATCTTTGCCATCTTCAGCGCAAAGGTCGGCATCTCAGGTTCACAATTGACGGACTCAGGATAATCTAGAATCTCTGGCTCTCGATCGCGTCGATAAACATGAACTTGACGATTCTTTCGATCGATTAACAATCCCAACCGCACTCCATTAGCAATGTATTCCGTCATCTTTTCCTTCAGGCTGACTAAGGTATCGCTGCTCGATCGCAATTCCACGACGAAATCGGGCACGATCGGGGCAAACGATGCCTGCTGTTCTGGGGATAAAGCATTCCAACGATCGGAGAGAATCCAAGCTGCATCCGGCGATCGAGTTGCACCATTCGGCAAGGTAAAGCCCGAACTCGAATCAAAAGCTTCTCCGGTTGCATTCGCCTCCGACCAAATGAAAAGCTGCCCAAAAATTCTGCCGTTACTTCGCAATGCGGGATTGGTGCGACAAAACTCATAGAACTGTTGATCCGTCATCTTCGATCGTGGAGTGAGCGAAGAAAGATCGATCGCTAACGGTCTCTGTTCAGATTTGGCCCAAAGGCTAGTTATTTGCAATCTAGCTCCACACGGAAAGGTCTTTCGCTTAGTATAGCGATTCGCGTATTTCTAATAGGTTGTCACCAGAACTTCGGTGATCTTGCCGCGCTTTTCAGCATTGCAGTTGATGTTGCGCGTTGCATAAATGGTGTGAATGTTGAATTCTTTGTATAGTTCACGCACGAATGGACAGTCGGAATTTGACAGCATCACTTTTACGCCACGATCGCGCAGTTCCGTCACGACATCGCGCAGTTGAATTTGCTGATCTTCGCTAAATGAGTAGCGATTGTAGGCTGTAAAACTACTGGTTTGGCTAATCGGATAGTAAGGCGGATCAAAATAGACAAAATCTTCCGAACTATTCGCGTGTTGTAAGACTTGATCGAATGATCCAGGTTCAATTTGTGCAGATTGAAGCGCGATCGCATCGGCTCTCAAAATCTCTGGATCATAAATCGCAGGTTTCTTATAGCTCCCAATTGGCACATTAAAATGCCCTTTAGAGTTCTCGCGGTACAGTCCATTGAAGCAAGTTTTATTCAAGTAAATCAGCCTCGCAGCGCGTTCTAGCAGAATGGCGCTTTGCGGGTCATGAGTACCTTCATAGAACCAATCATCTGAAATCGCAAGCTGGGCGCGAATCTGATAGTAATGTTCGGGACTATGCTGTTGATGATGGGTTTCTAATCGATCGATTAGGTCTTCGACCCGATCGCGCACACAGCGATAGACATTCACTAGCTCAAGATTGATATCGATTAACACCGAGCGCGCTGGCTGGAGGTGAAAAAAAATAGCGCCACCGCCGACAAACGGTTCGTAATAATTGCGATAATCTTGGGGAAAATGAGAAACGTACTGCGAAATTAGCTGATGTTTTCCGCCCGCCCACTTGATAAATGGACGCGGTAAGACCGGTGACTGTACTTGAATAATCATGTTTTTATTTAACATCAAAAATACATTTGATCTGATCACTTTAAGTATTACAAAAATGATTGTCCGATCAGCTTTCTTAATTGATCACGCGGCTCCCAGTTCTCGATATGATGGAATTTAGTTTATGAAATTACCGTTATGATCCAAGACTTGTGGAGTACTGTCTCCAAATATCCCCGCTTTTTGATTGGCGTGATTCTAGGGGTTCTGCTCAATTTTCTAGCTCCGTTTGCGCCTTTGCTCAAGAATCCAGTGAGTGCGATCGCGGTCATGGGTCTGATCATTGGCGGATTTGCCTTTTTCTCGTTTACATTGCGAGCGATGCTAGGCTTCAGCCCTGTTTGAGTTTGAAATGATAGAATCAGAACCTTGTATTCATAGGGACGAATCAATATGGCGACAGATCGAAGAATGGCTCGTGTCGCAGAATCTATCCGGCGCGAAGTCAGCCAAATGCTCTTAAACGGCATCAAAGACGATCGCGTAGGTACAGGAATGGTCAGCGTCACGGATGTCGATGTCTCAGGCGATTTGCAGCACGCCAAAATCTTTGTCAGCATTTATGGAGATGATGCCGCCAAAGCCGAAACGATGGAAGGCTTGAAATCGGCAACTGGCTTTGTTCGCAGTGAGTTGGGGCAGCGAATTCGACTGCGGAGAACCCCAGAAGTTGTGTTTATCGAGGATCGATCCCTAGAGCGAGGTGATAAAGTTCTAGGACTGATCAATCGACTCACCCAAGAGCGAAAAGACCCTGAAGATGAAGACGTTTCTCCCGAATCTTGATGCTCTAACCCTGTCAGAGCAAGTGGCTCAAATGGTCGTGGTACGCGCTTCTGGCTTTTTATTCGATCATGAGATCCAATATCCAGTTTGGGAACCGCCTGCCGCTACTTTGAAATATTGGCTTGAAGGTTTGGGAGTCGGAGGCGTGATTTTGCTCGGCGCGAGCGCGGGGGAGATTGCGCTCAGAACGCAGCAGCTTCAAGCTTGGGCAACAGTGCCGTTATTAATCTGTGCGGATGTCGAAGAGGGAGTCGGACAGCGGTTTTCGGGTGCAACTTGGTTTCCGCCACCGATGGCGATCGCGGAAATTGCCAACCGTGATTTGTCTCTCGCCTGTGATTACGCTGAACACATGGGACGGATTACGGCAGCGGAAAGTTTGGCGATCGGCTTAAATTGGCTGTTATCTCCGACGGTTGATGTGAATAACAATCCTGATAATCCGGTGATCAATGTGCGGGCATTTGGCGAAACTCCGGAAATTGTCAGCCAACTCGCCCAAGCATTCATCAAAGGCGCACATCCGCATCCAATTTTGACCACCGCGAAACATTTTCCGGGGCATGGCGATACGTCGATCGATTCTCATTTAGAACTTCCGGTGATCTCGCACGATCGCGATCGCTTAGCTCAAGTCGAATTTCCGCCTTTCCAAGCTGCGATTTCAGCAGGCGTTGATGTCGTGATGAGCGCTCACTTGCAAATTCCGGCGCTTGATCCAAACTATCCCGCGACGCTTTCGCCAAAGGTTCTGACCGATGAACTCCGACAGAATTTAGAGTTTGAGGGATTGATCGTAACGGATGCGTTGGTGATGGGCGCGATCGCGAATCGATACGGAACCGAAGAAGCTTGCGTATTGGCGGTTGAAGCGGGAGCGGATATTTTATTGATGCCGTTGGAGCCAGAAAAAGCAATTTTAGCCGTGTGCAAAGCGGTGGAAGAGGACAGGATTTCTCGCGATCGAATTCAAGCTTCAGTCGAAAGAATCTGGAGGGCAAAACAGAAAGCTTGTGCAAATCCGATTCCCACTGAAGAAGGTCATGCTTGGGAGACGTTGCCCGCGCCTCTATTAGAAACAAGTTCGCTCACTGAGAAAATTGCTCAACCCGAAGCCCTCCTAATCAATGATGAACTGTTGCGGCATTCGATGCGATCGCATTCTCCAAGTCCATCTCGATTAGATTCGCTATCTGGTGTTGGACGAAATTTAATTATTGTCGATAGCATCCTCGATTGTGAGTTTCTCGGTCGAACGGCTCCGGCGATCGTGGTTCCTTCGCAATTCGGATTTGCTCAAACTGAGATTGTCGATCGTCATACGCCTCAGATTAATTTTAGCGATCGTGATCCGGTTCCAACTTTGTTGCAATTATTCATTCGAGGGAATCCTTTTCGTGGAGTTGCTGGACTCACTCAAGCGGCGCAAGATTGGTTTATGTTTTTGTTAGATACCGATCAGCTTTCTGCGATCGCGCTTTATGGCAGTCCGTATGTTCTCGATCGGTTTGTTCCGAACTTGCCGCCCGATGTTCCTTACGTTTTCAGCTATGGACAAATGCAAGCCGCACAAGCGATCGCATTAGAAAAATTGTTCATTGAGACTCTTTAGAGCGGATCTATCGCGTTCTATGTTTAATACGGACAAAAAAGCGCGATCGACAAAACCATCGATCGCGCCCACAAGGACAACGTTTTGACTTGGCTCAGTATTCTAGAAATAGAGTATCGAGTGCGGAATCAGGAGCCGAATTTTTCATTACTGGAGCGAGTTTCGGCGTTGTCACCTGAGCCGATCGCTGCATTTCTGCAACTTGACTTTCAAGAAACGAAAGCCGTTTTTGAATGCGATGACGACGCTGCTCGATCGTGTCTAGTTCGTACTGGAGCCGCTTTTTCTCGATTGACAGTTTGTAGAGATTGAGATATGCAGAGGCTTCCGTTTGAGGGCGGGGCATGGTGCTGATATTGGGGCGAGAATCAGTCAAAGAGTTAGGACGCATAGGAAAGGCACCTGGGTAGTAAATGGCAGAACTTACGCGATCTCGTCATCTACTTAGGGCGGCAATGGACGCTCGCGGTGGCATTGAGGCGACGTAATATTCCTAACGATAGAGTGCCTTCTTTTTTCGTGTGCTAACGCAAAAACTTTATTATTTTTTTATCCCTGCTTTATCCGACGTTTGCGATCGAATCATGCTAGTTTAGTACATAAATACTATTATTAGTCAAGTATTTAGCCCTCGATCGAATTTTTCGTCATGCAGACACCATTACCGATCAATTCTGTTTTAGTCGATCGCTATTGCGTTCTCAAGCTTCTGCATCAAGGCGCAACCGGGTGGGTCTATCTGTCAATCGACCAGATGACAAAAGGGGTTTGCGTTTTAGAAGAAATTTCTCCGATCGATTCGAGCGCAGTTTCATTTTTGCAAGAGCAGTTTGCTGAATTGTTGACTGGGTTAAAATCCCAGCAAGTCGCTCAGTATCAAGGGACAGTTGCAGACTTCGATCGATTCTATCTAGTACGTGACTACGTTGAAGGACATTCTTATCGCGAGTTACTAGAGCAGGGGCGGATCTTTTCAGAACAGGAAGTTCTGCGCTTTTTGAAACAGATTTTGTGGATTTTACGATCGCTGCACCGTCGCGAAATCGCACATCACAACTTATCTCTCAACTCAATCATTCAGCGTTTAGATGGTTCTCTGATGTTGGCTGAGTTTACACAAGCAAGTTTTGTCGATCGAGAATTTGATGTAGATTTACACACAGTAGCAGTGATTGCGATCGTGCTACTCACCGGATGCGAACCAAAAGAACTCTACGACGAAATGACGCAAGCTTGGAAATGGCGCGATCGTATCGTCGTTCAACCTCGATTGGCGCAAGTGCTCGATCGAATGCTTTCTAGGAACCCAAAATATCACTATTCATCTGCCCCGAAAGTCCTGCAAGCGTTGTTTGCGCCTCATCAGCCAGATTTTGCTGCGATCGTGTTCACTTTTGTATTGATCGCGCTGGCGGCGATTTCAGCGTATCGCCTGATCAATCATCTATCGAATTTACAACCTGCGTTAGTCACGCCCTCAACGGCAGTAGATGCTGCACCAACCCCAAAAGAAACGATTCAGCCACGATCGCAGCGATTAAAACGACAAGATCAACTACTAAGTCAACTACTAAGTCAAATATCAAAGGAATCTGGACAACCCCTAGAAAAACTATTGGATCAATTAGAACCATTGAGTCAAGAGTCTCGCAGCGGCATGGGAACATATAAGCGAACGAACTATAATGCTTGGCTATCCAAATCAGACATCAGCGATCGAGCAATCTCAATTCTGACCGATGCCCAATTTGTTGCCCGATTTCCAGATCAGAAAGGCAATGTTCTAAATCCAAGAACATTCGGTCAGATCTGGTATGCGATCGCGCGAGATCAAACCACGCAGATTCAATCCGAAACCTTCTCCTCCAGCGCAAATGGAACCCTCAACAATGGCGTTGGCAAAGTTTATCGATCGCAGTTCAAACAAGGACAAACTCTCAAACTGAAGCGATCCGGTGACGCGATCGCGGTTTGGATCTTTTCAGGCGATTCAATGTTACTTAAGAACTTTACTCAGTCTAATTGGAGCGGCAAAGTGAGTCGATCGGGAACTTACGAAATCGTCATTGTTCCCAACACAACCCAAACGGCTCAATATGATCTTCAGCTAACTAGCTCAACTTCTAGATAGGCGGTGTAGCACTTGCTCTGCTTGAACTTGATTGACCGCCCCACATCACCTATTTGTCTGTGCCGCTACAGCCCTAACGCAAGCTGTAATTCTGGTGTAGCGCTTATTGTTGTCGGGAGCGGAGCCGGATCAGCAGTCACCGCAGAACAATAGCGAGAATAGGCACATCGATCGCACTGTTTCCCCGGCGTGGGTTCCCACGTTTCATCATGTCGTAACCTCACCGCTAAGTCTGAAATCACTGCTTGAACTTGCTTTTTATGTCTGCGAGTTGCCCGATAACGAATCTTCTCGCCCGTTCTCAGAAACAATAGAGTCAGATACTTCAAACTTTGGTGATAGGTCTGCTCTAGGGCTAGATAATACAATCCGATCTGCAAATCCATCTCATCCGACTCCGGCACCTTCAGATCGCGACTTGACTTGTAATCAATTAGCTCCAACCCATCATTGAGATAGTCAATGCGATCGTACCTTCCCGTAATACAAAATTCGAGGCTCTCAACTTGCAAAAATGCCTGAATTCTTCCTTCTACTGCTAACGGTTGGCGCAACGATGGAGCATTCTGAATGAACTTCTCATAGTAGTTCTCTAGAATGACGCGACCATCTTCAATTTGAGTTGCAGTTAAGCCCGTTGAATGTTCTTCCCAGCAGCGCTGCACCCATTGCAAATCGGGAATTGCATCATGATAGTGCCAATCCCGGTGTACCATTGCTAACGCTTGATGCAGCGCAGTTCCTAACACGGCAGAACCAAAGAAATCATTGCTCGTAAGCCGCCGTTCATAACGCAGATAGTACGCATAGGGACAGCGACTATATGACTGAAGTTTTGTGGCAGAGATCTGATAAGGCATGATAAAGGCAAACAAGGTTAAAGACTGAAAGGCGAAATGGGGTAGAGATTGCAAAATGTGGTAGAAGTTGCAAAATGGGGTAGAGCGCTTGACGAAAAACGCTTAAAGCTGTTCGACTGGGCGCTTAAAGATGGCATCAAGGTAAATTCGAGCGGTCTGTCGATCGTTCTGCCGTTCATTTGCCGGACGATTTTGCAATAAGAACAATGACAAAGCCGCAGACATCACCCGATCTTGATCCCAATCGGGACGAGTATCGAGGAATGTTTGGAAGGATTGATGCAGCGGTTCGGGAATTTCGACGAAAAGGCTAATGTTGCTATCCATATTAATCAAACCTCAGTAGTGGAATAACCTGCTTTCTGCAAAAGTTTGCAGCAGAAACTTGCGCCAGTCCGATCTCGATGTGCGGCTTTCCACGCTAAGAGTCGTCTGTGGAAATCCTGGATCGCGGTTCGGTAGAGCGCTTCAGGTCAGTCGCTACATTCTGCGCGATCGTTGCCAGAAGATCAACGTCAAGAAATATGACTTATGCTTGCTAGATCAAACTTACTGAACGATAGAATCGGCATTTCAGCCATTTTTTCGTTATGTTGCTTCAAAATTCTCGGTGTTTTCCGTCATACCCTTCTCTTAACCTTGACTTATCCACAGCTTGCCGAGAAAAGCCGATTTCAGCCTGATCCCCTGTGGAAAACTTTCGATTCGATGTGGAAAAGGTGTGGAAAAGAAATCTAAATCTTGTGGAGAGCCTGTGGAGAGACTGGGGAAAAACAGGCTTAATGTAAAGTTTTGTAAAGA
>DATJEM010000328.1:0-7936 GCA_035496615.1 Leptolyngbya sp. | reverse complement strand
TGTTTTATAACTATCCACTCAGCCGAAACATCCAGATTACTCCTGCGATTCAAGTGATTACAAATGCGGGAAATCAAAGCAGTAATGGCACGATCGTGACTGGAACGCTTAGAACTGTGTTTTCGTTCTAGACTCGACTTTTCTGTATCCCAAATCAAGCTGAATTCTTGTTTCGTCAATCTCAGGCGTGCCTCAAAATACGCCTGGAAGCTAAAAACTAGATGAAAGAGTCAGCAGAATTGACTGTGGAGAGTAAGATCCAATGAGCAGAGGTAGGATTGGCAGTTGCAGAGGTGGAGTTATGAGGTTACAAGACCTTATCAAATCTCTGGATGAGTTGTCTGTGGAAGATCAGGCTTCTCTTTTCAATGTGCTGAAGTCAAAGTTAGCGCAGATGAACCATAAGGAGTCGGAACAAACGAGCGAGGACGATGAAAACCGCTTTTGGCAGGGAATCTCAAAGTTTAGAGAAACGATCGAACAGGAAGGAATTATTTTTGCCGATGAGGATTTTGCAAATCTAAGGGATCGCAGCCCAGGAAGAGAAACCGAGCGATGACGATTAGGTTTTTGCTGAACTCTAATATCCTTTCAGAGCCAAGTCGCCCCATGCCGAATGCTCAGGTCTTGAATCAGTTAAACCCTGATTGACTGACAGAAGTTTCTCGCTTCGCTGCCGCCCCACTTGACTGGTATCAGCACCTTAAATTTTATGTATCGTATCAGAAAGCTATGCCTCGGACATGAGGTATGGTAATATTCTGCGTGATCTGATACCTCCAAGCAGTCTACTGTCGATCGTTTCTACACCGAAACACTGAGTTTGATCTTGAGTAATGAGGTAAATCAAATGATACGGTTCATACAAATTGCCATTGGTATTTTAGTTGTTCAGGCAATGATACTTGTCGGGTTAAGCATTTCACCTGCTTTTAGCAAAAGCCCTGCGCCCGTTGAAATACAAAAAATGCAATCGAAGTTGATCGCAGAGCGAGACAATTCAATTCAGTCTTCCCAACTGACAGGAAAGTATAAGATGCGATTGGGAGAGAGTATTTTTCAGCCAAACGGCTATGTGGGTAAGCATCATCATTCAGGACCCGGAATTCGCTATGTCACAATGGGGGAAATCACCAGTGTCAGCGCAGGAAAACCAGCAGTTTACAAAGCAGGTGAATCCTTTTATGACTCTGGTGAGGTTGTGCATGAGTTGTACAACAGAACCAATGGAACTGTTCGGGTATTAAATTTTGAAATGTTACCGAGCGATTGGAAAGGTTCTTCAACCATCCCGATCGACAAATAACAGATCACTCTCAATGCAATCATTGCGAAAATTGAACAAGCTGCTCAAATTTTTTCCAAGCAAGTCCACTCCGTAGAACCTCTTTCGCAAGCATAATGCCGTTTAAGAACGTTTCAACGGTGGCATCTGTTTGAGGAATTGCTTCCCCCACATACAATGCCAATGCCGTATTCAGAGCCACGACGTTTTGTTGAGATGGAGTTCCTTTCCCAGAGAGAACTGCTTTTAGAATTGCTGCATTCTCTTGTACCGTTCCTCCTCGCAGTTGCTCAATAGCAGTCGGTTCAATGCCTAAATCTCTAGGGTCAAGTTCAAGCGGATGAATTTGACGATCGACGACGATCGCTAAATCACTCTTATCGCCCAATCCCGCTTCGTCTAACCGCTCCCGTCCATAGAGAGCGATCGCTCGTCGAATTCCCTGACGATGCAGCACTTTGGCAAATGTCTGAACTAAATCAGGATGATTCACTCCGATGACTTGCCCGGTCGGGTAAAACGGATTGATCAAAGGGCCGAGTAGATTAAACACCGTTCGCACTTTCAGCGTTTTTCTCAAAGGTGCGATCGCTTTAAGGGCGGGATGCCAATCCGGAGCAAATAGAAAGGTGATGCCAACTTCCGCGATCGCGGCTTGAGCTTTTTCAGGACTAACGGTGAGATTCAGTCCTAATGCCTCTAAAACATCGGCAGAGCCAGTTTTACTGGATGCAGACCGATTCCCATGCTTTGCAACTTTCACTCCTGCTGCCGCCGTTGTGAAGGCTACCGCAGTTGAAATATTAAACGTCGATGCACCATCTCCCCCTGTTCCACAAGTATCAATCACAGGCAGATCGCCCACCAGACGATCGCGTAGAGTTGCTTTAATAGATTGCTTTTGCAGAACCTCGATCATGCCGAGTAGCTCTTCGTCAGAGACTCCTTTGGCTTGAATTGCAGTCACGATCGCGCCTGATAGGATCGGGGGAATGGTCTCATTTAGCCATCCAGCCATCAAATCCGCAGATTGAGCAACAGAAAGGGATTGACCATCGAGCAACTGTTGGAGTAATACTGTCCAATTCTGAGATTCAATCGTTGTAATCATTTGAGAACCCCTTTGCAATGTTCTGACGACACATTAACGAAATCGCTAGATCAGCATAAACTGGCGCAACTTCAATCCTTTTTTCTCGTGTCATTATCGCCTTCTCAAACTGTTCAATCAGTTCAGTCAGCTTGCGGTAGTTAGCAAGAAAGCAATGGAAAAAATACTCGATCGAGTTCATGATAGTCTCCTACAAAAAATTAGCTACAGTTTGAACATCTTTATCGCCGCGTCCTGAGCAGTTGATCACAATGCGAGGACTGCCAGCAAGTTGAGGACAGAGGGTTTCGAGAAATGCGATCGCGTGCGCCGTTTCCAAAGCGGGGATGATGCCTTCGAGTTGAGAAAGCCGTTGAAATGCAGCTAAAGCTTCTCGATCGGACACGCTGTAATATTCTGCTCGCTCCGTCTCTTTGAGATAGCTATGTTCAGGTCCAACACCGGGATAGTCTAACCCCGCACTGATCGAATGAGGCTCAATAATCTGTCCTTCATCTGTTTGTAATAGATAGCTCATTGCACCATGTAACACACCGACGCGACCCTTTGTGAGCGTTGCAGCGTGTTTATTGGTCTCAACTCCTTCCCCGGCTGCCTCAATTCCAATCAAGCGAACAGATGGTTCATTGACAAACTCATGGAATAGCCCGATCGCATTCGAGCCGCCCCCCACACAGGCAAGCAAGATATCAGGCAGCCCGCCCCACTTTTCTAAAGCTTGCGATCGCGTTTCCCGACCGATCACCGCTTGAAACTCTCTCACCATCATGGGGTAAGGATGCGGTCCAGCGACAGATCCTAAGATATAGTGCGTGGTTTCAACATTTGTCACCCAATCGCGAATTGCTTCTGAAGTGGCATCTTTTAGAGTTCCAGTTCCCGCAGTTACTGGGCGAACTTCAGCACCCATTAGTCGCATCCGAAAGACATTCAATGCTTGGCGTTCCATGTCATGAACACCCATATAAATGACACACTCCAAGCCAAATCGGGCACAGACTGTTGCGGTTGCGACTCCATGCTGACCTGCTCCAGTTTCGGCAATAATTCGCTGTTTCCCCATGCGAACTGCTAACAAAACCTGACCGATCGCATTGTTAATTTTATGTGCGCCCGTGTGGTTAAGATCTTCGCGCTTGAGGTAAATTTTAGCGCCTGTACCATCGGCATTAGTGTATCGATCGCTCAATCGTTCCGCAAAATACAAAGGCGTTTCCCGTCCCACATAGTCTTTGAGCAACTGTTGAAGATGAGTTTGAAACTGTGAATCGTGTTGAATTTGTTGGAAGGCAGCCTCCAACTCAATCAATGCGGACATTAACGTTTCAGGGACGTATTGTCCTCCAAAGTGACCAAACCGACCAAACTGATCCGGCTGTGGCAGAGAATTCGATCGAAGTTGATTCGCTAACATAAGATCTCCAAATTAATTGATCAAGGTAGGGTGGATGGATGCTTTCAGATCGCGACAAAATGTTTTCACCGCTGCGAGTCCTTGTTCAGGTGTGCCCTTTGCTAACCGTTGGACGAAAGCACTCCCAACAATCACTGCATCTGCGCCCCACTCTAAAAGCTGTCGGGCTTGTTCGGGCTGAGAAATCCCGAATCCAACTGCGATCGGTTTGTCTGTAACCTGGCGAATGTCCTGAATGACTTCTCGAACTCGTTCTTGTAGCTGAGAGCGGACTCCAGTCACTCCGGTCACACTGACAAGATAGATAAATCCACGAGATTGCTGCGCGATCGCTCGAATTCGATCACTTGAACTCGTCGGCGCTACAAGCAAAATCACTTCAATCCCGATCGCATCAGCACATTCAATCAGCTTGTGGGATTCTTCCAAAGGCAAATCAGGAACAACCAACCCTTTAATTCCTGCCTCTGCGAGATGTTGTAAAAACGGCTCAATTCCTAAACTTAGAATTGGGTTGTAGTAGGTAAACAGAACGATCGGCGATCGTAGCTCCGGTGTTAGATTCCGCACCATGTCTAACACTTGAATGAGGCGAGTTCCTTGATTTAATGCGCGGGTTGCAGCCGCTTGAATCACTGAACCATCTGCCAGCGGATCGGAATAAGGCACACCCAGTTCGATCAGATCAGCACCGCTTGTATCTAAGATGCGGAGCGCGGCGGCAGTTGTCGCCAAATTCGGATCACCCGCCGTGATAAATGGAATCAAAGCACACTGCTGTTTTGCTTGTAATTCGGCAAAGGTTTGAGAGATAGAAGGCATAAGATTGAAGTTCCACAACGATCGAAGGTTTACACGATTAAATCACTTTAGAGATGCAGCAATTGTTTAACGGCTTGCTCTAAATTCGGTTGTTTCACGAGCGATTCTCCGACCAGCACGGCATCCGCTCCTGCCTGTTTCACAAAAGCGAGATCAGCCGCAGTGTAAAGTCCCGATTCACTGACGATCGTAATCCCGCGCTGCTTTAACTGCTCACCTCGCTGCTCTAAAATCGCCTGAGTGGTTGATAGATCTAAAGTGAAGTCTTCAAGATTGCGATTGTTGATGCCGATTAGTTGAAGTTCTGGGATTTGGAGGACGCGATCGAGTTCTGCAAGCGTATGCACCTCAACTAACGCATCCATTCCCAAAGTTTGAGCAAGCTGAAAGAACAGTTGCAGCGTTGTATTGGGCAACAGTGCAGCAATCAATAAAACAGCATCTGCACCATTCGCGCGAGCCAGAAATAGTTGGTAAGGATCAATGATGAATTCTTTGCATAACAAGGGTAAATGTGTCTGCTGCCGAACCCGTTGCAAGTTCTCGAAACTCCCTTGAAAAAATGGCTCATCTGTGAGCACGGACAGACAAGTTGCGCCGCCGTTTGTATAAGCTTGAGCGATTTTGACCGGATCAAAGTTTGCACAAATCAATCCTTTGCTCGGTGATGCTTTTTTGACTTCAGCAATTAAATGAGGTCGCGACTGCGGCTGCTGTAATGCACCGAGGAAATTTCGCGATTCAGGCGATCGCTTAATTTGCGGCTGTAGCTCCAACAAAGGAAGTTGCAGCTTTCTTTGTTCTAGTTCTCGAACTTTGTGGGCAACAATTTCTCTCAGCACATGACGCGGCGAAAGAACTTCAGCAGTGTCACTTTCTTTAGTGTAATTTTCTTTGAGTTGATTCTGCATGATTGTTATCCTAATGGGTGTACAGGAGCTTTGGCATAGGCTTGAACTGCATTCTGAATGATCGACAGTCCGATATTGTTTACGAGAGTCATGATTGATTCTGGATGGAACTGCACAGCCGCGATCGGTAAAGAGCGATGTTCGATCGCCATAATTACCCCATCCTCAGAGACCGCTGTAACCTTCAAGGCTTTCGGTAAGGCTTCTGGTAAAGCATAGAGCGAATGATAGCGTCCCACATCAAACGATTGCGGCAGGTTTTGGAATAGATTGGATGGAGCAACGATCGACACTCGCGACACTTTGCCATGTTGCGGATAGGATAAAATCCCTAGCTTTCCACCGAATGCCTCGACGATCGACTGCAATCCCAAACACACCCCAAAAATCGGAATGTTGCGCTTGAGGCAAGCATTGATTGTTTCACTCACGCGAAAGTCACTGGGCTTACCGGGACCTGGGGAGAGAACAACCAAATCAGGACATTCACTCTCTAAAACCGACTCCGGAAACCCATGCCGCAGGGTTTTCACGCTCGCGCCTGTCTGTCGAATATAGTTTGCCAAGGTATGCACAAACGAATCTTCGTGATCGATCAGCAATACACGCCGTCCAGACTGAGATTGGGGCGTGGGCATGCTCAAATCTAGACCGTAGAAAGAATCCGATCGCTGATGCTGAGTTTGATAGATCGTTTGGAACAGAGCCGCGGCTTTGGTGATCGTTTCTTGTGCCTCAGCTTCTGCGTCAGAATCATATAGCACAGTTGCCCCGACGCGCACTTCTGCGATCGTATCTTTTAGTTGAATGGTGCGAAGAATCAGCCCTGTGTTTAAGTCGCCCTTAAAGTTTAAGTAACCGACTGCGCCACCGTACCAACGCCGGGAACTCCGCTCATGCTTTTCGATAAACTGCATTGCCCACCGCTTGGGCGCGCCTGTGACTGTGACTGCCCAAAGGTGAGTTAAAAACGCATCTAGGACATCAAATTCTGGTCTAAGTGTGCCTTCAACGTGATCAACGGTATGAATCAAATGACTATACATTTCAATTTGCCGCCGACCGATGACCTGCACTGATCCGGGTTCACAAATGCGAGATTTATCATTGCGATCGACATCGGTACACATGGTGAGTTCAGCTTCATCTTTGCCCGAATTGAGCAACTGTAGAATCTGGGCAGCATCTTCGATTGCGGTTTCACCTCGACGAATCGTACCGCTAATCGGACAGGTCTCGACTCGCTTTCCTTCCACCCGGACAAACATTTCTGGCGAAGCTCCAATCAGGTACTCACCACCTAAATTGAACAGAAAACCGTAGGGACTCGGATTGATCTGCATCAAGGTACGAAACAAATCGCTCGGCAAACTCTGGCACTGCTTAAAGAAACTCTGGCTCGGTACAACTTCAAACAAATCGCCGCGACGAAAATAATCTAAGGCGTTCTCAACTTGCTGCTCATACTCACCGGGAGCATGATCAGAAGCTTGAGTCGGTGTTAAGTTCTGCCCTTTATAGTCAATGACTTCACCGCTGCGAAACAGTCCTTTTGTTGCACCGTGCTGTGTGGCAAAATCATACTCGACTCGAAAAGCTTGGCGTTGATAGTAGTCTACAATCATCAACTCATCCGGCAGATACAAGACTAAATCGCGTTGAGTCTCCGATCGAGAAAGCGACTTCGAGAGTTGTTCAAACTGAAATACCAAATCATAACCGAAGGCTCCATACAGTCCTAAATGTTCATCTTCTACACTTTCAAACGCATAAAGAACCTCGCGAACTACGCTAAACACGGAAGGTTGCCGACTTCTTTCTTCCTCGCAAAATGACTGTTCGGTCGATCGAACAAATCCCGTAATCTGCCGCTCCTCAAGCTGAACATTCTGAAGCTGTGCATGTTGGCTGAGTCGCTCGGATAGATAAGGTAATAGAACCTTGCCGCGATCGTTATGAGCCGTGAAGGTAAAGGCATTTTCAACCGTTGATAGTTCAAGCGGCGGATTCACAAACCCAATGCCCCAGCGTTTGTATCGACCTGGATATTCATAGCTACTTCTCAACAATCCGCCCCGTTGAGAATCGAGCCGCGATAGGACTTCCTCGGTTGCAAGTTCGATCGAGGTTTCGGTGACAGTCCGCGAAACCAAAACATTACCCTTCGTTGTATAGTTGTGAGTGCCAAGCTGCATGATACATTCCTTTAATAATTGAGTCGTCGATGTTCTAGAGAGCCGGGGAAACCATCCGATCGCCAGCCTTCGGGAATGAAGACGCGAAAGCTGAAGCCTTTCCCCGACCGTAGAACTGAGCCAAAGGCGCAAGGTCTTGCATCAGATGTTGAAAATCGGGCAGCGTCAAGGATTGAGGTCCATCTGAAAGCGCCTGAG